>QPIL01000095.1 GCA_003666325.1 Methylococcales symbiont of Iophon sp. n. MRB-2018 | reverse complement strand
AAGGCAGAGATTGTTCCAGACAATCTTACTGCATTTCCACCATCCTTGGCGGTCATAGGTAAGGGGCGTGAGCAGGAGCGGAAGCTTTGCCTACAGGGAAGGCAGAGATTGTTCCAGACAATCTTACTGCATTTCCACCATCCTTGGCGGTCATAGGTAAGGGGCGTGAGCAGGAGCGGAAGCTTTGCCTACAGGGATGTAGGTAAGGGGCGTGAGCAGGAGCGGAAGCTTTGCCTTTTATTATTTTAGCTCTTGTGGCTGACCCTAATTATTCTGTTGGACATTTTAAAATGTAAAGTCTATTATTAGACTTTATTTTTACATAACTTAATATCAACAAATGCTTAACAAAGTTACTTTAATAGGAAATTTAGGCGCTGACCCCGAGGTTCGGTATTTACCCACTGGGGGTGCAGTCACCAATATTAATATTGCAACAACACGAACATGGAAAGATCGCCAAACAGGAGAACGTAAAGACGCTACTGAATGGCATCGCGTAATCTTTTTTAACCGTTTAGCAGAAATTGCAGGTGAATATTTAAAGAAAGGACGCCAGGTATATGTTGAGGGGCGTTTGCAAACCCGAAAATGGCAAGGACAAGACGGACAAGATCGTTACACCACCGAAATAGTCGCTATAGAAATGAAAATGCTAGGAAACCGCAGTGGAGGAACTGAATCATTTTCTCAAGCGTCGCCGGTAAATGCCCACTCACAAGCCAGCCCAGAGGAAAGCCAAAATAACTTTAACGCATCTCCTCAGCCATCACCAGCCAATGCCAATACACCGCCTGCCAATACGCCGCCTGCCAATACTTCTGAAAAAGATTATGATGATGATATTCCGTTTTGATTGGTATATATATAAATAGGGTCAGAGTGTGATTTATGAATAAATTACACTTTGACCTAATTATTCTTAGCAAAAAGTGAATATACATACTCTAAAAACTGGCGACAAGGCACCTGGTTTTTCATTAATTGATAGCGAACAAAAAACAGTTGTTTTACAAAGCTACCGCAATCAATGGCTGGTTTTATTTTTTTATCCAAAAGATGATACCCCTGGCTGTACAGTAGAAGCATGTCAATTTAAACAAAATTATGCTGATATGTTGGCAATGAATGTACGGCTATTAGGCATTAACACCGATAAACCAGACAGTCATCATCGCTTTATTAGCAAATTTCAACTTCCTTTTCCTTTGTTATCAGATCATCAAGGTGAGATCAGTAAACTTTATGGATCTTTATTTAAACTAGGGCCTGTTAAGTTCTGTAAACGACATAGTTTTATAATTGACCCTAACGGAAAAATAGCCAAAATTTATAGAAAAGTAGACCCTAAAAACCATAGTCAACAAATTATTACTGATTTAAAAGCACTTAAAAAAGACTAAAGACTAAAGACTCCTTGATTAGTTCTGGTGCGTGGAACGCACCCTACGGATCTAAAGACTCAGGACTAAAGTAACTGGAACCTCTGTTACCACAGGTCATTTCCGAAGTTTGTTATTGGGGGTCTGGTTTTAAATATCTGGGTTCCTGCTTAGAACATGCAGGAATGCAGGGGGGAGTGACGCGGATCTTATACCCTATTCAACAAATAACTCTGAATGAAAGAGCTTTAGTTGCTCTGTGTTTGGGGTTGGTTTTGTTAGTATGTTTTATCAGAAAAACGACCAAGAAATAGCCGTTATTTTACCAAATACTGCTTGTTTTTTTTCTATGGTTTTTGTTTAATTTATTGTTATTAATCAGATGGTTGTTGTGTTTTTAAGGGTTGACTAATTATAGGGTGAGATCTCCCGCTAGAACTCTTGCTGAATAGTTGCTTTTTATTCTTCGTTTAAAACGCTAAAGGCCGCCGATAAATAAATAATCATTGTCCATAAGGTTAGAATGGCTGCGATATACAATAAACAGATACCAATTAAATTAATAGGTAATCCTATTAGGTCTTCGCTATATAGTAGGAAACCAATCGCCAACATTTGCGCTGTTGTTTTCCATTTACCCAAATCAGATACTTTAACAGTGGCTCTTTGTCCGATCTCTGCCATCCATTCTCTGAGTGAGACAATAATAATTTCACGACCAATTATAATAGCCGATGCAATGGCTAAGCCAGCATTCCCTTGTGCTTGTACAATCAGTACCAGAACGAAAGCAACCATCACTTTGTCGGCAACTGGATCAAGGAATGCACCGAATGCTGTTTCTAAATGCATTTTTCTGGCTAAATAACCATCCAGCCAATCAGTAATGCCTGCTATAAAAAAAATAACTGTACAGGCAATATTTGAATATTGCCAAGGTAAATAGAAAATGATAGCCAATAAAGGGATTAAGGCTACACGTAATAGCGTTAAGTTAGTTGGTAAATTAAATTCAATGGCCATCTTGGTGGTGAAAGTTATCGTAAATTCGTTGTGCTAATTGTTTACTAATGCCATTAATACTACAGAGGGTATCTACGCCTGCACTAGAGACACCTTGAAGTCCACCAAACTGTTTTAATAATTGCTGTCTTCGTTTGCGGCCTAGTCCTGCAATACCTTCTAATACAGATTCTCTTTTGGCTTTCCCTCTGCGTTGCCTATGCGCGGTAATTGCAAACCGATGCGCTTCATCACGTATGTGTTGAATTAACAATAAAGCACTAGCACCTGGTGTTATATTCAGTGGTTGTTCTTGCTCTACAACTATCAGTTTTTCCATGCCTGCTTTTCGGTCAGCCCCCTTGGAAACGCCGACTATCATAACATCATTTACCTGTAATTCCTTTAACGCCTTTTGTGCCTGACTAACTTGACCTTTGCCGCCATCAATAAAAAGAATATCAGGGGCAATATGTTCACCTTTCTTTAAGCGTTTAAAACGTCGGTATACCGATTGATAAATCGCTGCATAATCATCACCTGGGGTGATTCCTTCAATATTAAAACGGCGATAAGCTGATTTTAAAGGCCCTTCTCGATCAAAGACTACACAAGAGGCGACAGTAAAATCACCTTGGGTGTGACTAATATCAAAACACTCAAGCCGTTTAGGTACTTCAAGACAGCCTAATTCTTCCTGTAAATTAAGGTAGCGAGCATATATTCCTTGTTTATCTGATAACTTACTCAATAATGAGTTTTCGGCATTGGTTTCTGCCATTTGCAACCACTTTAATCGCTCGCCTCTGATATTAGTTGAAATAACTACTGAGTGCTTAGCCTGTTTGCTTAACACTTCGGTAATTAATTTATTTTCTGCCAGCGCATGACTCACCAACAGTTCATAAGGCACTTGCTTGGCTAAATAATATTGTGGAATAAAAGCCTGTAATATTGCACTTTCAGAATAATCATTGCTCATTTTAGGGAAAAAAACTTTATTCCCTAAATTTTGCCCATTGCGAATAAAAAATACTTGCACACTGGCAACACTCGCTTTAGTCGCGCAGGCGATAATATCAACATCTCCTTTTTCTCCGTGTACAAAATGTTTTTCCAAAATACTTCTTAAGCGTGCAATCTGATCACGAAATATCACCGCACGTTCAAATTCCAGATTGGTAGAGGCCGTCTCCATTTTATCAATCAGTTGATCAATTAATAAATCACTTTTTCCTTCTAAAAATAATATCGTATTGTCCAGATCTTGACGATAATCATCTTCCTTTATAAGCCCCACGCAAGGTGCTGTACAGCGTTCAATTTGGTACTGTAAACAAGGTCGCGTGCGATTATTGTAGTAAGAATCATCACATTGCCTAACAGGGAAAATCTTTTGTAACAGTTTAAGCGTTTCTTTGACTGCACCTGCACTAGGATAAGGGCCAAAATATTGTCCTCGTTTCTTTTTGGCACCGCGATGAAAAGTAATTTGTGGGTAATCGTGATAGCTAGAGATAAATAAGTAGGGATAAGATTTGTCATCCCTTAAACAAATGTTATAGCGTGGTTTGAATTTTTTTATTTGCTGACTTTCCAGCAATAAGGCCTCACCTTCGGTATGCGTTACTGTGACTTCAATCGCAACAATTTTAACCACCATAGCTTGTTGTCTGGGTGAAGCTGTGGTTTTTCTAAAATAACTGGACACCCTTTTTTTTAGGTTTTTTGCCTTACCAATATAAATAATATCGTCCTTATCGTTGAGCATTTTATAAATACCAGGACGTTTGGTAAGGTTTTTTAAAAAATATTTTATGTCAAAATCTGACTTTGTCATTTTTATACGAAATTAGGAGTGTTGGCGTACTGTCTATTTTTGATTATACATTTTGTGTGCCAAATGGGAGGGAATTAGATAAAATTACTAAGGACTGATAGAATATGAAACCATAAATATCAATTGCTTAAGGACTGTATGAAACAAATAAAAGTGCTATTCGTGTGTATGGGAAATATTTGCCGTTCGCCAACGGCAGAAGGGGTCTTTAATGCATTGCTTAAAAAGGAAAAAATCGACCATCAATTTTTTATTGAGTCGGCGGGAACACATGCCTATCATATTGGAGAAGCACCTGATTTACGCGCACAAAAAGCAGCAAAAGATAGAGGGGTATCACTTTCTCAAATTAGAGCAAGAAAAGTGATATTTGCTGATTTTGAAGACTTTGATTATGTATTGGCGATGGATGATGATAATTATCAAACTTTGATGCAATCGTGTCCTGACCCGTATAAAAATAGAGTTAAATATTTTTTAGACTATGCACCACATCTTGATAGCAGAGAAGTGCCTGATCCTTATTATGGGGGGCAATATGGTTTTGAAAGAGTGTTGGATATGGTGGCAGATGCATCCGTCGGTTTTTTAGAGACTCTTAGAGAATCTGAAGAAGTGAAATAAATATTATTGAGTAAAGAATATAATGACTATTATTTCTAATACAGTGGATTATCTTGATGCTGATGTTTTACTGGAAGGCTTTTTTGCTTATGATGATTCAATAAATAAGCGGCGACCTGCGGTACTGGTTAATCATGCTTGGGCAGGTCGGGATTCATTTGTGCAAGAAAAAGCGATCAAACTTGCTGAATTAGGCTATTTTGCATTTGCTGCTGATATGTATGGCAAAGGAGTTTTAGGACAAAGTAATGAGGAGAATGCCCACTTAATGCAACCCTTTATGGATGATCGAACATTGGTGATGAGTAGAATGAATGCTGCTTTGTATGCCGTTAAATTATTACCTTGGGTTGATGATAAAAAAATAGCGGCTATTGGTTTTTGTTTTGGTGGATTGTGTGTATTGGATTTAGCGCGATCAGGTGCTGATATTAAAGGGGTTGTCTCTTTTCATGGTTTGTTGGGCGCCCCAGAGAGCGACAAGAAGTTTACTATAAAGTCTAAAGTTTTAGTGCTTCATGGGGCTGATGATCCTATGGGGCCGGTTGAGCAGGTTATTGCCTTGCAAAAAGAACTAACAGAGGCAAAGGCTGATTGGCAAATCCATAACTACGGTCATACACTACATGCTTTTACAAACCCAGTCGCTAATGATCCTGATTTTGGTACGGTTTATCAGGCAGATGCTGATAGACGTTCGTGGGAAAGTATGAAAAATTTTTTGGCTGAGGTTTTTAAAAAGACTCAAGACTCAAGACTCAAGACTCAAGACTAAAGACTCAAGACTCAAGACTCAAGACTCAAGACTCAAGACTAAAGACTCAAGACTAAAGACTAAAGACTAAAGACTAAAGACTAAAGACTAAAGACTAAAGACTAAAGACTAAAGACTAAAGACTAAAGACTAAAGACTAAAGACTAAAGACTAAAGACTAAAGACTAAAGACTAAAGACTCAGGACTCAGGACTCAGGACTCAGGACTAAGGACTAAGGACTAAGGACTAAGGTAACTGGAACCTGTGTTACCGCACGTCATTCCCTAAGTCTGTTATTGGGGATCTGGTTTTAAACATCTGGATTTCTGCTTAGAACATGCAGGAATGGTGGGGGGAGTGGGGCGGATCTTATACCCTGTTTAACAAATAACTTTGAATGAAAGAGCTTTAGTTGCTCTGTGTTTGGGTTGATTTTGTTCGTATGGTTTATCAGCAAAACGACTAAGAAATAGCCGTTATTTTACCAAATACTGCTTGTTTTTTTCTATGGTTTTTGTTATATTTATTGTTATAAATCAGATGGTTGTTGTGTTTTTAAGGGTTGACTAATTATCTGTTATCGCTTAGAGAATAATCTTTTGTTGTTGCAGGATGTTGTAAATTTCATTAACAGAGTGGGTGTCACAATCTAGGGTAATATCACTTGACTCAGCCCCAGCCCCAGCCACTAAACAAATTAAGCCGGCATTTTTTATGGCAGTTATTAGTGATGAATTATCTATTGATTGAGTTTCCAGTACCGTTACCGCATGGCCTCTATTAAATAACTTTCTTTCTAGTTGGTAACTGACTTTCTGGCTGTTAGTACCTGTTAGGTTGATTGCAGTTGCTTTTTGACTATATCTTGCTGTGCGATCACTGTCAGAAACAGGGCTGAAATCAGATGAATTACTTTCCCCTGTGATCATACCAGCACCGACAGTAACATTAGTTAAGTAATCAATAATAATAAATGCGCCTGTGCTTTTGCTTTGTTTGTAGCTGTCAAAAACTACGGGGGCATTGACGGATACGGTGCAAGAAGCAATTTCATTCAAATTTACTGTAGTAGCATCATGATGCTCTAGGGTGTTAACATCAATTCTATAGTTAATAGCAGATATACTGCCAGAAACACTACGGGTCGCTAACTTGATAACATATTGACACCCTGGCACCATGGCTTTTTCGTCCATCCAGACTAATGTGGCATTAAATTTATCTGCAACTGACGGCACTTGGGGATCATCGCCAATAATCATGTCGCCACGACTAATATCAATTTCATCTTCCATGGTTAAAGTCACTGCTAATGGAGCAAATGCCTCTTTTAACTCGCCGTCATAAGTAATGATAGACTTTATCTTGCTGGTTTTTCCTGAGGGTAAAACAGTAATTGAGTCGCCTTTACGAAATATACCCGATGCAACCGTTCCGCAAAACCCACGAAAATCTAGGTTAGGACGGTTAACATATTGCACTGGGAAACGTGCATTTGTTAAATTATGGTCGTTTGATATTTTAATGGAATTTAATAACTTCATCATGGCTTTACCCGTATACCAAGGCATGTTTTTACTTTTATTCACCACATTGTCTCCATCCAGTGCAGACATGGGAATAAAATGAACATCACTAAGTTCTAATGAGGCAATAAAATCAATATAATCTTGTTTGATTTTGTTATAGGTTAATTCACTATATTCAACCAAATCCATTTTATTAATAGCCACAATAATGTGTTTTATCCCCAGTAAAGAAGCGATAAAGCTATGTCGCTTAGTTTGGGTTTGTACGCCATAGCGTGCATCAATAAGAATAACAGCTAGGTCACAAGTAGAAGCACCAGTAGCCATATTACGAGTATATTGTTCATGCCCTGGTGTATCAGCAATAATAAATTTACGTGTTGATGTAGAAAAGTAACGGTAGGCAACATCAATAGTAATCCCTTGTTCGCGTTCTGCCTGTAAACCATCAACTAATAAAGCCAGATCAATTTTGCCGGCACCTGTAGTGCCTGATTTAACACTATCTGCCTGAACTGCGGCCAATTGATCTTCGTAAATCATTTTGGAGTCATGTAGCAAGCGGCCGATAAGCGTACTTTTGCCATCATCGACATTGCCACAGGTTAAAAAACGTAATAATTCTTTACGTTCATGTTGTGCTAGGTAGGCATTAATATCGGTACTGATTAATTCGGATTGGTGGGACATGGATTTTTTCCTTTAAAAAGATTTAGACGAAAGACGAAGAAAGCTTTTTCCATTTGTTTTAAAGTTGCTATCTTTACTTTGTCCAGATACAGCGATACTAATTACATCTTTTGTTATTTCATTATTTTGTGTGTAATACTTAATCTCTTTAATTGCGTCTTTTTGCTTTGCTGCTTTAACCTCTACAACAATTATATAATCATCCTTTTATAATCTATTAACGATATATTTTAAAAAATCATTGCTACTATCAATATCTAAAATGTCTTGTAATCTATCCATCATATTTTTTTAATTGCTCAATGCACAAATCATAATAATCTTTATTTAATTCTGTTCCAATAAAGTCTCTATCCATTTTCTTGCTAACAATAGCAGTTGTTCCGCTACCCATAAAACAATCTAAAACCAAATCATTTTTATTGGAACTGGCTTTAATAATTTTTTCTATCATATCTTTTGGTTTTGGAGTTAGGTGTTGCATTTTTTGTACCTTACCGTTTACTTTGTTTTTATGTCTTTCACTGCTAAAATCCCAAATCTCTGAACATAACCTACCATTAGGATTGGGAAACCATCTTTTACCGTTTTTGATAATACCTTTTTTGGTGGCGTGTTTCATTCTGTCTGTGCTTTTATAGGGTTCTCTGACATCATCAAAATTAAAAACTGGCTTGCCTTTGGTAAAAAATAAAATGGTTTCACTGCCATTAACAAATTTATTTTTTGGTGCGCTGATGCCGTCCTGCTTATTCCACACAATCCAATTTTTAAAATCTAGCCTTTGACTGACTAAAAATTGCAGAATATAAGCAGAGTTAAAAGGGGTGTTAAAGATATATAAACTACTATCTTGTTTTAACTTTGGTAATAACGCTTCTATCCAACTAAAAGTAAAGTTTAAAAAATCATCGTGAGTTTTAAAAGAGTCCCAATCCGCTTTTTTCATATTATAAGGCGGGTCAATTACTGCTAAATCAATAGAATTATCTGCCACTTTAGTATGCAAGAAATCAAACACATCTAAATTATAAATTTTATTAATTTTTGCTGTCAAAATCTCAGTCTGTACTTGCTGATAAAAAATATCTTTTTGTTTGACAAGGTTAGTTAGCATTGTCCAGCCTCAACACAAAATCATCACTCAAAGAAAAACCATTGCACCAGCCAATAATTTCCATGGTTCTATTGATAATTTTTTTATAATTACCGTACACATTATTAGCTGTTGGTACTTTTATTTCATTAAAATATTGGTTGAATTGTTCTTTAAAAATAGCTGTATTTTCTAGGGAGCGATAAATTTCAATTAACTTTATAATAATTTCCAAGTCAGTATTATTGTAGGCATGAACAATAAAGTAATCAAATTCGTCTAAAGTTAAATACTCTAATCTTTGTAATAATTTTTGAGTAAATGGAACAATCGCCAAGCCATTGAAGGAAAAATTTAAAAAATAATTTGTATATAGATTTTTGACACAAAGCAAGCTTTCACATTGATTAATTTTCTCTCCCAAGTCCGTAAGACACAATATTTTTTTATCTAATTTACCATTTTCTTTAATAGGGTGGTAACACCAGCCTAGCTTTAATAAATAATTTTTATCTTGTCGAACAAACAAACTGTGGTCACTCATTTTGCCCTGTGTTCGTTTTAATGGATTTCTTTGCCTTGCTTCTTGTAATAATTTTTGATAATTATCATCTGATTGATGAAGTGGTTTTTTGATAAACGCCAAGTAGGATTTAAAATTTTCTATACCTGTATTATTTATATTTCTTTGGTCTGGAACAATATACCAACCCTTCCATAATTTACTAATGCCTTGACTTTTAAATATAGGTATATCTATCCAACTTTTGACATATTCAAAAATAATTTTATTTTTATCGACATCATTTTGATTTACTTTCATAGGCTTGTTTTTAAATGCCTTTCTCTCATTAACTTTTTCCTGCAAAGAATTAATCTCATCAAGCGTTATCGTGCTTGAATTCCTATCCCACAGATAATTAAAAAACATTAAAGCATTTGAAGTGGTATTTTCATCGTCAACTAAAACGCTTGCTTCTACATTATCAATAAAAGCAGCACGCGTTAAATTTGCTGAACCAATCAACATCCTCCAATTGGTTTTATTTTTACCAAATAACCAAATTTTTGGATGGAACGTACCTTTATTACTTTGGTAAACTTTAACATCTACGCCATTTTCAATAAGTTTTTTTATACCTGATAATTGTGTGATACCCATATCCAAACTACATAGTAACTTAACAGGTTTGCCATTAATTTTATCCAAAATAATATCTACGCCATTTTCTCGAACATAGGCAACTACAAAAAGCATCTCGTCTGCATTGTCTATCTCAGTGGTGATAATATCTTGGTGGTTAGTTAAGTGGCTAATTTGATTTTGTATAAACATATTTTATTTTTTAGACGCTATTTAATTTTTGTTCTATAATTTTTTTGTAATTGTTCATTATTTCATAACCAATATAATTTCTTTCTAATTGTTTAGCGACTTTTAAAGTAGTGCCACTTCCTGTAAATGGGTCAAGCACAGTATCACCCACAAATGAAAAAAGTCGGACACATCTTTTTACTATTTCTTCAGGCATAATTGCCGAATGTTCGCCAAATGCTAAATCACTTTTATTAGGAATTGGAATATCCCAAATTTGCTTAGTATATTCCACCCACTCTTTTTGGGATAATTTACTCTTTTCTTTTATATCGTCTGGTAGTCCATTTTTTGGTATGCCGTCTTTTACATATACCGTAATAAACTCACTTGTATTTTGAGCGTAAAAATTTCTTGGATACGGATAACTACCAAACATTAAACTTTTTGAGGTATTAGTTCTATTCCAAATATAAGTATCGAACAAAAACATTGCTGTATTTTTACGATAAATAATAGATGTTTGAATATCAGAGTTTAAGTCAAAAATATGCCTATTGTAATGCGTAGTAAATTCCTTCTTTTTCATTGGCATTAAAGGCGTATTGATAATTAACTTGCCGTTTGGTTTTAATACTCTTTCGCATTCTTTCCAGACTTTTTGCAACTCCTGAATAAAAATTCTATAATTTTTTATATCGCCTATTTGGTTTATATGCTTTTTTGAATGTGTATCATTTTGATAGCCATTTTTTGTATAATCTTTAATATTAAAATAAGGTGGTGAAGTGATGATTAAATCAACAGTCTCGTTTTTAACATCGCTCATTTTTTGAGAGCTTTTAAAATAAATATTTTTCATTTATTGGATTTTAGTTTGCACCATAACGAGGCTGTAGAAAAACCTCTTTTTCTATAAAAGACCACTTTTTTAAAGAATAGTTATTTAATATCAGGCAGTTAAAACTATGTTTTTTGAGGATGGCGCCTGCTTTTAGGTTTTCCTACAGCTTGAACGCCAAGTTCAGTTACCGCTAGCATATCGAACCATTACATCTTTAGTCCTTAGTCCTTAGCCCTTAGCCCTTAGCCCTTAGCCCTTAGCCCTTAGCCCTTAGCCCTTAGCCCTTAGTCCTTAGTCCTTAGCCCTTAGTCTTTAGTTCTTAGTCCTTAGTCTTGCGTCTTTCGTCCGCCTTTAAAAATACCCCTCACGTTTTTTTTGTTCCATAGATCCTGATTGATCATGATCAATCAAACGTCCCTGACGTTCAGATGTGGTGGTTAAGAGCATTTCTTGAATAATTTCTGGTAGCGTTGTCGCTGTAGATTCAACAGCACCTGTTAATGGATAACAACCTAATGTTCTAAAACGAACCATTTTCATTTCTATTTTGTCATCTGCGCCGATAGGCATACGCTCATCGTCAACCATGATTAACATGCCATCTTTATTGACTACAGGGCGTTCTTTAGCAAAATAAAGAGGGACAATGGGGATGCTTTCTAAATGGATATACTGCCATATATCCAGTTCAGTCCAGTTTGATAGAGGGAACACTCGAATACTTTCACCCTTATCCAGTTTACCGTTATAGATATTCCATAATTCTGGGCGTTGGTTTTTTGGATCCCAGCGATGGTTTTTGTCGCGGAAAGAATAAACACGTTCTTTAGCGCGTGATTTTTCTTCATCTCTGCGTGCACCACCAAAAGCGGCATCGAATTGATATTTATTTAATGCCTGTTTTAAGCCATCTGTTTTCATCACATCCGTATGTTTCTTACTGCCATGAGTAAATGGGCCAATACCTTGATCTACCCCGTCCTGATTGGTATGAACAATTATCTCCAAATCTAGGTCGTTGATTATTTTATCCCTAAATTCAATCATTTCCTTGAATTTCCAGGTGGTATCAACATGCATCATGGGAAAAGGCGGTTTTCCTGGATAAAAGGCTTTCATGGTTAAATGCAACATAACTGCTGAGTCTTTACCCACTGAGTAAAGCATCACTGGTTTATCAAATTCGGCAGCTACTTCGCGGATAATATGAATACTCTCAGCTTCAAGCTGTTTTAGATGCGTTAAGTTATAGTCTGTCATTACCTTAGCGTGTTTTTTTCGGTGTACATGGATACCAGGTATTTATTGTTCAATCGCGTATTTTAAAACGAATTGCAGGGCATTGCTAGAAGTAATTAGGGTCAATAATTAGGGTCATAATGTAATTTAATAGATCACACTCTGACTTTAATTTATTATATCTGTCCTAGATTTCTATCTGAAACCATCTAAACTTTAAATTCAGATAGAACTTAAATTTAATATGAGTGTTAAAAAATGGTTTTTGGAAAAACTGTAGACTTTGTGTTTTTACTGCTATTCAGCGTAAATATTTGGGCGGATACTCTTCAAATTAACCCTAATCCAGATCAATATACTGTAGTGAAAGGAGATACTTTGCGGGGAGTTTCTGGTCAATTTTTGAAAAACCCAAGGCAAGGGTCGAAACTTTGGAAAAATAATCCTCAAATTAAAAACGCGCATTTGATTTATCCAAGAGATACTTTACATTCTTCAATGGCTGATGGAAAATCTCGATTAAGTTTTTCAAAAAATGTAAAACTTAAACCTAGGATGAGGGAGTCTGATATAAAAGAAGCCATTAAAATGATTCCTACGGATGCTATTTCACAGTTTTTGATTTCACCTAAAGTTGTGGACTCTATGGAATTGAGTCAATCTCCTTATGTCGTTGGCTTTGTAGAGGAGCATATCATTGCAGGTGCGGGGGATAAAATTTATGTTAAATCAATTACTGCACCAAAAAGTTTTAATTATACTATTTACCGTGAAGGTGAGGTTTATGTGAGCCCTGCGACAAATGAAATTCTAGGCTATGAAGCAAAATATATTGCCGATACAATCCTAGTAAAAGCAGGTGACCCAGCAACACTATCCATTATAAAATCAAGTCGTGAAGTAAAGAAAGGTGACCGACTTATGGTTAGTGATAAAGCGGAGATGGCTTTAAATTTTTTTCCACATTCACCAGAAAAACAAATTATAGGCAGTATTATTAGTGTTCTTAATGGAGTTTCTCAGATTGGACAGTATAATATTGTTGTTATTGATAAAGGATTGGCAGATGGTTTGCGCACAGGGCATGTCCTGAATATATACCAGCGTGGAGAGATAATTGATGATATATATGCAACTGTTGATGAGAAAGGGCGAGGAGTTAAATTACCTAATGAATTGGCTGGCGTGGTAATGGTTTTTCGTCCTTTTGAACGTGTCAGTTATGCCTTGGTTGCTGAAGCTACACAAGCAATTCATTTACTGGATATGGTGCAAACGCCTTAAATCATCAATTTATTGAAATTTTTCACAAGAATGTGATAATTTCCCTACTTTAATTACTTTACGTTATTTCTGTGACTATCTCTGTAGATCTTTCGTTAAAATATTGGCTTTTACTTTTAAGAGCGCCTGGTATTGGCAGCAAAACATTTGTAAAAACACTCGATAATTATCAACCCGATCAATTATTTAACCAATCTTATAGTACACTGCGTGCTTTAGGGCTAGGTGATAAAAGTATTACTTTTATTAAAAAACCTAATTGGACGCTGATCGAACAAGATTTGGCATGGTTAGAACAGCAAGGGAATAGTGTTATTACTATCAATGATGCTTTATACCCTGCCCAATTAAAAGAAATAGATAGTCCACCCCCTTTGCTTTTTATCAGGGGGAATAGCAAGATATTATCTCAAGCTCAAATTTCTATCGTAGGTAGTCGAAATCCATCGGTTATAGGGTTACAAACTGCAACAGCATTTGCAAAATCATTGTCTCAAGCAGGTTTTGTTATTACTAGCGGTTTGGCTTTAGGTATTGATGCTGCAAGTCATCAAGGCGCATTAAATGCAGATGGATATACTATTGCCGTGGCAGGAACAGGTTTAGATAGGGTCTATCCTGCACGTAATAAAGAATTAGCGTTCCAGATAGCTAATTCTGGTGCGCTTATTTCTGAATTTCCACCTGGAACTTCAGCCCATGCCAATCATTTCCCACGAAGAAATCGCATAATTAGTGGACTCTGTGTGGGGCTATTGGTGGTGGAAGCTGCAAAAAAAAGCGGTTCATTAATTACTGCCAGAATGGCTTTGGATGCTAACCGAGAAGTTTTTGCTATTCCCGGTTCTATTCATAACCCATTGGCGCGTGGTTGTAATGCTTTGATCAGAGAAGGGGCTAAACTGGTTGAAAACACCCAAGATATTTTTGATGAATTAGGTGGATATAGTCAACAGCCTGAAGAAAATAATCAAGAAAAGTTAGAAACAACACTTGACCCAGAGCAGCAAAATCTATTAAATCTTATAATGTTTAGCCCAACATCAATTGATTATTTGGTGCAGGAATCTGGATATACAGTGGAAGTTATATCTTCCATGTTGCTGATGTTTGAGTTACAAGGATCAATAGCAACGGTACTTGGAGGCTATATTCGAATTAAATAATAAAGGTCTTATGAAAGAAAATATATTTGATGTTCTCATTTTTCTGTTTGAAAATTATTTAGATGATGATATTGAGTTACTTCCTGATAGCGAAGGTATTAAAACCGAATTGTTGCAAGCAGGTTTTGGTTCTTCAGAAGTGAATAGTGCTTTTGATTGGCTGCAAACCTTGACGGAACAAAGTGATATTATTCCTAGCATTTCTTCAGTATTCAGGATTTTTAGTGCAGCTGAAGAAAAAAAACTGGATATAGAATGTCGTGATTTTTTGCTTTTTTTAGAACACAATGGCATTTTGACCGACTTAACGCGGGAAATTGTTATTGATAGGGCAATGGCTTTAGATAATGAAATTTTGACAATAGAAGAGTTGAAATGGACAATCCTCATGGTTCTATTAAGCCAACCAGATGACGACATTGCTTTTTCCAGAATGGAAGACATTGTTTACGATTTAACCCCAACACGTTTACATTAATTTTATAGAAAACATGAGTAAAAACCTTGTCATTGTAGAGTCACCAGCCAAGTGCAAAACCATAGAAAAATACCTAGGTAAAGACTTTCAAGTACTTGCATCTTATGGACATGTAAGAGACTTGATTCCCAAAGAAGGTGCTGTTGATACAGCAAATGATTTTGCCATGAAATACCAGTTGATCGACCGTAATCAACGGCATTTACAAGAAATAACTAAATCAGTAAAAAAGGCCGATACATTATATCTAGCGACTGATCCAGATAGAGAAGGAGAGGCTATTTCTTGGCATGTTTTTGAACACTTGAAATCGAAGAAAGTTTTAAAGGGTAAAAGTGTAAAACGTGTGGTTTTTCACGAAATTACTAAAAAAGCCGTTACTGAAGCAATTGCGAAGCCTACTGAATTATCCATCAATATGGTCAATGCACAGCAAGCGCGTCGTGCTTTAGACTATTTGGTTGGGTTTAATTTATCGCCTCTGTTATGGAAAAAAATCCGAAGGGGATTGTCCGCTGGCCGTGTACAAAGCCCTGCGTTAAGGATGATCGTGGAGCGTGAGATAGAGATAGAAGCTTTTAAAAGACGTGAATACTGGACGCATATCGCAGAGTTAAGTGTTGGTGATCAGCCATTTAAAGCAAAATTAACCCATTTTGAAGGTGAAAAACTCAGCCAATTTAGTATTGTTGACAAAGTAAGAGCTGAAAAAGTAAAACAAACACTGATTGATGTAGCAGATGGTCAATTAGTCGTTGCAAAACTGGAAAAAAAGCAAAGAAAACGTAATCCAGCGGCACCATTTATTACCTCAACATTACAACAAGAAGCCTCCAGAAAACTGGGGTTTACTACCAAAAAAACCATGATGGTCGCACAGCAACTTTATGAAGGTATTGAGGTTTATGGCGAAACGGCAGGGCTCATATCCTATATGCGTACCGATTCGGTTAATTTATCTGAAGAAGCTTTGGGGCAAATCAGAGAATTGATTGCAGAAAAATATGGTGCAGAAAATGTACCTAAACAGCCCCGTTCATTTAAAACTAAAGCCAAAAATGCACAAGAAGCACATGAAGCGATAAGACCCACTTCAGCATTTAATCTTCCGGAAAAAATTAAAAAGAATTTAACAACAGATCAATTCAGATTGTATGAACTAATCTGGAAAAGGACAATTGCCTGTCAAATGATTCATGCCACCTTGAATCAAGTGGCTGTTGATTTAAGTGATGGCAGCAAGAGCAATATGTATAGAGCCACAGGTTCTACTATTGCAAAACTTGGGTTTATGGCAGTTTATCTGGAAGGCAAGGATGATAATAAAGAGAACGATGATAATAAAGAGAGTTTTTTACCACCGATGGAAGAAGGTCGACCTGTATCGCTTAAAGAAATTATTGCAGCACAACATTTTACCGAACCCCCTCCTCGATATGGTGAGGCTAGTTTAGTTAAAGCCCTGGAAGAGCATGGTATTGGTCGCCCATCAACCTATGCCACTATTATCTCAACCTTACAAAACAGAGAATATGTCACTTTAGAAAGCAAACGGTTTTATCCGACCGATGTAGGGCGAATCGTTAATAAGTTTTTAACGGATCATTTTTCTAAATATGTCGATTATGATTTTACTGCAAATCTAGAAGACGATCTGGATGCAGTGGCGCGAGGAGAAAAGGACTGGATACCCTTAATGCATGACTTCTGGAAACCATTTACCAAACTGATAGATGAAAAAGAAGAAAGTGTTCAGCGTAAGGATGTCACACATGAAGCCATTGATGAAAAGTGTCCAGAATGTGACAAACAATTATCAATTAGATTAGGGAGAAACGGGCGGTTTATTGGATGTACAGATTACCCGACTTGTTCTTACACGCGTAATGTGGATGGTGATGATAGGGAGCAACAAGCAACGGAAATTGTAGAAGGCAGAAATTGCCCTAAATGTAAATCAGATTTAGTGATAAAAACAGGGCGATATGGCAAGTTTATCGGTTGCAGTGCTTATCCTAAATGTAAACACATGGAACCTTTAGAAAAACCTTTAGATACAGGCGTGGAATGTCCTCAATGTAATAAAGGTAATATTCTTAAACGTAAATCGCGTCATGGCAAAGTGTTTTATTCCTGTTCTGAATATCCTAAATGTAATTATGCACTGTGGAGTGCACCCGTCAAAGAGGATTGCCCTGATTGTAACTGGCCTGTATTGATTTTAAAAACTACTAAAAGTCGTGGTCCAGAAAAAGTGTGCCCGCAAAAAGAATGTAAATATGCAACACCATACGAAGGTGATCCAGAAGATATTAATGGACCGAAAGATCCTGCTAAAGCCTGATGGCACTGGTTTCATCTTTTAAAATCAGGCAAGCTGTAAGAAAAATAAGCCAGGGAGAAGTCATCGCTTATCCTACGGAAGCTGTATTTGGTTTGGGTTGCGACCCACTCAATGAAGAAGCGGTTTATCGTTTATTAGCGATAAAAAAAAGAAAAGTAGAAAAAGGACTTATTTTAATCGCTTCTTCACTTTCTCAACTTGAGTCCTATTTGCTGTTAGATAAGGCGATCATTAAGCGCATACAAAAAACTTGGCCAGGTGCTGTAACTTGGATAATCCCAGTTCAATCTTGGGTGCCAGAATGGCTAACTGGCGAACATACATCATTAGCTGTCAGGGTGACAGCACATCCCATCGCTCGCCAATTGTGTACAGCCAATGGCAAACCATTAGTCTCAACCAGTGCAAATACCAGCTCCAAACCACCGGCTATAAAATCATGGGAAGTTTTAAAAAAATTAGATAATACTAAACTGTTTATTCTACCAGGGCAGGTTGGAGGACTAGCACATGCGACTTCTATTTATAATGTGCTGAACCACCAACAAATTCGGTAGTTATACTGAGGGGAAAGTATTTTAAGAAGGTAGATGATGGATGCTAGTCTTAATTTTACCGTCAGGATAAAGATACAAAGTTCTATATCCTGGGGTTTTATTATCAAGGGTATATTCTGTACTCAATGGTTTAAATTGATAGCATGTGGATGGAGATCCTAAAACCAATAGATTGTCCGATTGAATATGCAGTCGCTGATGAATATGCCCACAAGTCACAAGTTTTACTTGTGGGTGTTTTTTAAGCAAGTTTAATAGTTCCTCGTTATTTTCTATTATCATCTTATCCATCCACAAGCTGTTAGTTGGTAGGAGATGATGATGAATGGCAACCAAGGTATTAATTTTAGGATATTGCCTTAATGTTTTAGTTAAGTAGAGTAATTCTTTTTGTGCTAAATAACCGCCTTGTGAGCCTGTTTTTTTACTGTTTAGACTGATTATTTGCCAGTGTTTGAATGCAATGTGCTTGTCACAATTTATAGTTTTAGTATTTATGAACTGTTGCATTAACGCTAAGTCATCATGATTACCAGGTAAGCAAATGCTTCGAGTTTGATGCGCTAGTAGTGTTGAAACTATTCTTTGATAAGCGGATGGACTGGGCTCTTCTGCCAAATCTCCTGATACTAGAATCAAATCCGCTTTGCCCTGTTTTTCAGTAGCATATTTTAATACACGTTTTAATGATTGTTCGGTATCAATACCTGATAGGGTTGCACCTGATTCTTGGAGAAAATGGCAATCACTGATTTGTAGTATGAATAAGGGCGCGTTCAAATTTTAATAAAAAGTATTAGTTATTTCTGTTTAGGGCATGTAGTAAAAAATATTATCTAAAGTTTCGGTAATACCGTATTCAACAAATAAACACACCAAAATAGCACCCATATTATCACCTTATGAACACACTAAAATAGGGGGTTATCAATAAGCAGTCAATCCTTAAAAATACAACAACCATCTGATTTATAACAATAAATTAAATAAAAACCATAGGGAAAACAAGCAGCATTTGGTAAAATAACGGCTATTTCTTGGTCGTTTTTCTGGTAAAACATACTAACAAAATCAACCCCAAACACAGAGCAACTAAACCTCTTTCATTCAGAGTTATTTGTTGAATAGGGTATAAGAGCCGCTTCACTCCCTCCGTCATTCCTGCATGTTCACTCCCTCCGTCATTCCTGCATGTTCTAAGCAGGAATCCAGGTGTTTAAAACTAGATTCCCGATAAGAGACTTCGGGAATGACGTGTGGTAAAGGACTTCGGGAATGACGTGTGGTAACAGAGGTTCCAGTTACTTTAGTCTTTAGCCTTTAGCCTTTAGTCTTTAGTCTTTAGTCTTTAGTCCTGATAGAAGTGTTTTTTGGTTTGGGTTTTTAAGGGTTGACTACCTATGCATACTCTTGTTATCTGTTTTATGGTTTGAAAGCCTTTAGTTCTAGTTCTTTCACAATCTTGAAATGTTTTGTATTACTAGAAACAAGAGTCATATTATTTTCAACCGCTGTAGCGGAAATAATAGCATCTCCAGACCTCATATTTGATGAAAGAGAATGCTCTTCTACATATATCAGTGCCCTGTGCCCAATATTCTCTGTTAATGGCAAAATAGAAAACTCAAATTCGGAGATAAAGTCTTTCACGTATTTATGATGTATCTTGTTCTTTGCACCTTGGAGTAATTCCATATAACTTTGGATTGAAAGATATTTTTCTTCATCTTTGTCGATAAGTTTAGCTGCTTTCTCATTACCCCTCTGAACCCATATTAGAATATCGGTATCATAAATCATATCTGGGCTTTCTTAGATTTTCTAATTCTTCTAATACAGTTTGTTCACCACCTTTGTACATAGCAAAAAAAGGATGGTCTTTGACTTTGGAAATTGATTTTCCTCGGGCAGGCTTGATTATGCCTTTAATTTTACCGTGATATAGTACGGTAACACTTTCATTCCTATCAAGTGCTTTCAGAATATCAGTTGTTTTGTACCTTAAATCCACTATCGAAGCTTTCATAAATACTTTTAATGAGAAATATTAATATGTCTATATATTGTAGACATTTATTGGGTTATCTCAAGAACTTTTTTCAAAGCTGTAGGTTTATTTAGTCAACCCTTAAAAACCCAAACCAAAAACCACCCCTATCAACCTAAAAACAGCTAAATTCTATTTGATTTTAAGTTTTTATATGATTGGTGTGTTTATTTGTTGAATAGGGTATTACTGCAAATGAAGAGAATTTATTCATCTTGAAAACTGTTTTGCTCTCTGATTTAAGGCTATCAGAAAAGAACGGCCAATTAAGTGCCGAATAAATGAAACCAGAGAGAAGAAAAGTTGCACAGTAAGTTGCACATATTGCATAACAATCGCATCAACTGGAAAAAAAGCAAATCAAACAGGGGAGAGGGGTAGAAAATCAGAACAGTTTAAAAATCCAGTGGACTTTTCACCGTATCCTTATTAAGAGCATGCACAATATGTGTATAAACCATGGTTGTTTGCAGATTTTTATGCCCTAAAAGCGCAGAAATCGTGCGAATATCTATGCCGTTTTGCAAAAGATGTGCTGCATAAGAATGACGAAAAGTGTGTGCTGAAATCTTTTTATTAATGGCAGATTTATAAACCGCATTTTTGATGTTTTTACCAAAGGTTACCGCTAGTATGTGATGGCGGGTCAACCTGCCGGTTCTAGGGTCTTTGGATATTTTACGCATTGGAAATAAATATTGCCATTTAAACTCCTTACCTGCATTAGGGTATTTAGCGTTTAAGGCAAAAGGCAAAAGGCAAATGCACAAAACCAAAACCATTTTCTAAATCCTTGGTGTGAATGATTTTTAGTTGTTCTACCTGCATTTGTAAATCTTCCTTGATTTTTTGCGGTAAGGGTAGAACCCTGTCTTTTTGACTTTTTCCATCCCAAACATATACTTTGTCAAAGCCAAAATCAACATCCTTAACGCGCAAGCGTAGCAATTCATTCATCCTGAGTCCGCAGCCATATAACAGTTTTAGCATTAATTGATAAACACTATTGGTATTAAAAATCACACTTTTCACCTCATTTTGCGTCATGACCACAGGCATGTGAATTTTTGCCTTTGCACGCAAAGCTGAGATATTTTGATTTTTAATTGAAATCTCCAACACTTGTTCGTATAAAAATAACAAAGCGTTAAATGCTTGGTTTTGAGTTGATGGTGAGACATTGCGATTAACTGCCAAATCAGTCGAAAATGCCTCAATCTCAATTTTCCCCATTTCCTCAGGGTGTTTTTTATCATGAAATAAAATATAGCGCTTTATCCAGCCAAGATAGGTTTTTTCTGTTTGGTAACTATAATGTTTTAAGCGGATTTATTGCGCACAATATCTAGTAGTTTTTCAGCCATAAAGTCATTTTTAAATGGAAATAAATAGTATTATTTTAATTTTACAGATAAATATTAAATATTATAAGATTTTATTCATTGAAATTATTTTCTATAATAAGATAATGATTATGTGTATATACTGGGAGCAGTAATAAATAGTTAGTACTCTAAATTTTCCTTAGTTACCATCCTACAAAGTATCGGCAAATAGAGAACCTTTACCGTGTTCTTGTTCGTGGCATATTCTGACCATTCAATGGTATTTGAAACGGTTGGGCAAGTAGTAACTGGGCTAAAATGTTGTAACGCTGTT
>QPIL01000096.1 GCA_003666325.1 Methylococcales symbiont of Iophon sp. n. MRB-2018 | reverse complement strand
ATCCATAAACACACCCTAGCCAGCGGTGCCAGCATCAGCCCAACCATAGAAGTAGGAATACGCTATGACGATGGCAATGGTGATAATGATACCGGTAGTGGCATAGAGTTAGCAGGGAGCTACCGTTACAGTAACCTACAAGGTCTACAAATGGAGTTACGAGCGCATGGTTTAGTGGCACATCAGTCAAATTACAGAGAATGGGGACTCAGTGGACTGGTCAAATACCAAGCCAACAGAAGTGGTCAAGGTTTATGGTTAAGCCTACAACCCGCTTGGGGCGATACTCCAGATAATGTTGGCAATAGAGTATGGCAGCCATCAACAGTAACTAATTACGCAAATGATGCAAACGATGAGGATAACAACAATAGAAGCCTACAGTTAAACACTGAGTTAGGTTACGGACTGCCCGGATTCTTTGGTCGTGGTCTATTCAGCCCTTACGCTGGGGTAAACATAACAAACGGCACACAAAACTATAATATAGGCGGACGCTGGACAATAGATTCTATATTGAGCCTAAATCTAATAGGCGAGCGTAGAGAAACAGAGGACAGCATAGAGTTGCGTGGCGACCTTAAGTTTTAGCCTGTAGGGGCATGTAGGGGCGAGTGCCTCTGCTCGCCCGCTATTCCTATATTCCCGATAACAGCAGGGACACGTAGGGGCGAGGGGCTCTCTTCCCCCTCGCCCCTACATGTATTCGGGAATGACGTGTGGTAACGAGGCTCCAATTACTTTGGTCTTAGCTAAAAAAACAACCCATCAATCGGTGAAGAAGCCGATGCAAAACGTTTTTTAGGCATACGCCCCGATAAATAAGCTTCTCTGCCTGCCTGAATACCTTTGTTCATTGCTGACGCCATCAATACGGGGTTTTGCGCTGCTGCGATGGCAGTATTCATCAATACACCGTCACAACCCAGTTCCATTGCCAATGCTGCATCTGAGGCCGTTCCAACACCAGCATCGACTAAAATAGGAACACTAGCATTTTCAACAATAGTCAAAATATTGTAAGGATTACGAATACCCAGACCAGAACCAATAGGTGCGGCTAAAGGCATGACTGCCACACAACCAATATCTTCTAGTCTTTTAGCAGCAATAGGATCATCATTGGTATATACCATGACATCAAATCCGTCTTTGACTAATTGCTCGGCAGCAATAAAAGTTTCAGCCACATCAGGAAATAAGGTTTTTTGATCGGCCAATACTTCAAGTTTGACTAACTTATGTCCAGCTAATAGCTCTCTTGCTAAGCGGCAGGTTCTAACCGCATCTTCAGTGGTAAAACAACCCGCCGTGTTGGGTAAAATGGTGTATTTATCTGGAGAAATTAGATCCAGTAAATTAGGCTCATCAGCATTCTGTCCAATATTAGTTCGGCGAATCGCAACGGTAACTATTTGCGCACCACTGGCTTCAATGGCCCGTGCTGTTTCTTCCATATCCTTATATTTACCAGTCCCCACTAATAAACGTGAAGTAAAATCTTGTCCAGCAATAGTAAAGAAATCATCTTGACCGCCGCCAATAGCTTGTACGATTTCAATGCAATCATTGTCTTTTAATGGTTGTGTGCTGAATTTGTCAAAAGGTAATATTTCTTTATTAAATTCAATTGCAATTCGTTTTCCTGTTAATTTTAAATCAGCAACAATATCTGAAACGACGCTGTCTTCGTTATATTCTCGGGAATTACCATTGACACTTATTTTCATTTTTCAATCCAGATTAATTCGTTGTTTCTCTTCGTTGTTGAACGGCTGTTGCAAGATTTTGTAATAATTGAACGGTATCATCCCAGCTTAAACAGGCATCAGTAATACTCTGTCCATAAGTCAAGGCTTGACCTTCTACCACATCTTGGCGACCAGCGACTAAATGACTCTCCACCATGGCACCCATAATGCGATGATCGCCTCTAGCTATTTGCTCTCCCACATCTTTAGCAACAACCAATTGACGTTGATATTGCTTTAAACTATTGGCATGGCTAAAATCAATCATAATATTACTAGCTAAATTAGCCTGACTCAAGCCAGTCGCAACTTTCTCTACATTATCAGCATCATAATTTGGCGCATTCTTTCCGCCTCTTAATATAATATGAGAATCTTCATTTCCACGGGTCGAAAAAATAGCCGAATGGCCTGCTTTAGTGACAGAAAGAAAATGATGCGGATTGGTTGCAGAATTAATGGCATCAATGGCTATTTTAATTCCACCATCAGTGGCATTTTTAAAACCTACAGGACAGGATAAGCCCGATGCCAATTCTCTATGAACCTGACTTTCTGTGGTTCTTGCACCGATAGCACCCCAGGAAATCAAGTCAGATAAATACTGAGGGGTAATGAGATCAAGATACTCAGTGGCAGCGGCTATGCCCATATCATTCAAGTTAAGGAGCAATTGACGTGCAATCCTAAGCCCCTTATTGATATTGAAACTGGAATTTATATCGGGATCATTGATGAGCCCTTTCCAGCCCACTGTTGTCCGAGGCTTTTCAAAATACACCCGCATGACTATAATCAAATCATGCTTTAGCTCTTCTTTAATGCCTTTTAATAATTTAGCATATTCAAGGGCTGCTTTAGTATCATGGATTGAACACGGACCAACGATAATAACCAAGCGATCATCTTTATTTGTTAAAACATGATGAATATCCTTCCTAGTTTGCAATATAGTATTTGCCGCAGCTTCAGTCATAGGAATTTCTTCATGAACTTGGACAGGCGCAACCACTTCCTTGGTCTCACAAATTCTCAAGTCATCGGTGTTAAATTTACTTTGCATGGTATTCCAATGTAGACACTGATAGTCAATTAGTCAAAGTCTTAATAAAACCCTGTATTTTAACTGTTTTATATTGTTAAGTGCCAATAATATCTAACAATATGTCAAATAAAAGGTAAATAACCGAGCTTGTTTGGAGTAAATAGGTTTTATCTGGCTAAGTCAAAAAAAACGTCTTGATATTTACAAAATTGCCATTATATTCTGACTTAATTACTTGGTTATTATTTTAATAGAGGATAAGAGGAAGGAGCAATGACAGAAATCACAAAATCCGATGTGGAAAACAAACTCAAAACTATTATTGATCCCAATGTTGAGACTGATTTGATTAGTGCTAAATCCATCAGAAAAATTATTATCGAAGGTGCTGATATTAAGCTGCATGTAGAATTGGGATACCCTGCAAAAAGTTATCTAGCTGAATTGCAAAAAGTTATTGAAGGACAATTACAAGCCTTAGCGGATGTTGGAAAAATTACTGTCGAAATAAAATCTACTATTGTTTCTCACTCAGTACAACAAAACTTACAGCCACTACCTAATATTAAAAATATAATTGCAGTGGCTTCTGCTAAAGGTGGGGTCGGTAAATCGACTACATCAGTTAATTTGGCGTTAGCATTAGTCGCTGAAGGTGCCAGGGTAGGTATTCTTGATGCTGACATCTATGGCCCTAGTATTCCTACTATGCTGGGTTTATCGGGTCATCCATCCAGTGATGACGGGAAACGAATGAACCCCAAAATTGCATTCGATATTCAAACCATATCTATTGGTTATTTAATAGACGAAGATCAACCCATGATTTGGCGTGGGCCTATGGTCACCAATGCCTTACAGCAACTATTAAAAGACACTAACTGGGATGATCTTGATTATTTGATTGTAGATTTACCGCCCGGTACGGGTGATATTCAATTAACGCTGGCACAACAAATACCTGTCACCGCCGCCGTTATCGTTACCACACCACAAGATGTCGCATTAATTGATGCACAACGTGGACTCGGTATGTTTGACAAAGTAAATGTACCTGTTTTAGGAATTATAGAAAATATGAGTATCCATACTTGTAGCAAATGTGGACATGAAGAAGCTATTTTTGGACAAGGTGGTGGTAAAACCATGGCAGTAAAAAATAATATTGATTTATTAGGTTCATTACCACTGGATATTAATATTCGACAATTTGCAGATTCTGGTATTCCGACTGTCATTGCCGAACCTAATAGCAGACCTACTGAGATATATAAAGCTATTGCCCGTAAAATGACTGCCAAATTAGCTTTAAAAACAAAAGATCACAGTAATAAGTTTGCTAATATTGTAGTAAAAAATAGATAAAATTCCTCTAGTCGATAAGCACTGAGCTGTGGTACCTTAAAGCGCTAATTTTTTGGGAATTACAATGAGTATAAAATCAGATAAATGGATCCGTCGTGTTGCTGTAAAAGATAAAATGATAGAGCCGTTTGAATCATCTCAGGTAAGGGATTCTGCTCAAGGCAGTGTCATATCTTATGGTACATCCAGTTATGGCTATGATGTACGCTGTGCTGATGAATTTAAAATATTTACTAATATAAACTCAGCAATTGTTGACCCAAAAAATTTTTCTGAACAAAGCTTTGTCAACATAAAATCCGATGTTTGTATTATTCCACCTAATTCTTTTGCTTTAGCCAGAACCGTAGAATATTTTAGAATTCCTCGTGATGTACTAACAGTTTGTTTAGGAAAATCGACTTATGCTAGATGCGGTATTATTGTTAATGTCACCCCTTTGGAACCTGAGTGGGAAGGGCATGTGACTTTAGAATTTTCTAACACCACTCCGCTACCAGCTAAAATTTATGCTAATGAAGGCGTTGCTCAAATGCTGTTCTTTGGTGCTGATGAAGTTTGTGAAACCTCTTATAAAGACAGGGCTGGTAAATATCAGGGGCAAGAAGGTGTTACCTTGCCAAAGGCATGAAGATGAGAAAAAAAAGAAAAAAAAGGGGACGCTACCCTTATTATAAAAATATCTGACCATTGGTGAAAGTGATGGTATGCCCTTAAATTTATAAAACCTTGCACTAAAACAAGGCGTTTTACAGACTTTATACACATCAGTGTTTATTCTGCTCAAAATATCAGCGCGAAAAGCAACAGCCTATTTAATGCAATCGCAAGTTATTGAATAATAATGATATTAATTATTGTATAAAATTCAAATAATCTGGATAAAGCCTGTTGTTACGGAGATTAAGCGCACGTTAATGGTGCTAATCCACAGAGTTATCCACAGCTTCTGTGATTAACTTTATTACTTCAATAATAGTAAGTACTTAGTGCCCTTTCATCAAAAAAAAATCATAATTGATGGCTAACTCTATCCACAAATCTCTGCCGATTTTTAAAATAGCCATTGCCGTTCCGCTTAATCGTTTATTTGATTATTTAGCCCCTAAAAATGTAACGCATATTCCTGTGGGAAGTCGCGTTTTAGTCCCTTTTGGAAAATCTAAAAAAGTAGGGTTTGTCATAGCACAAAGCACTCGTAGTGAAATCAAAATTGAACGATTAAAAGCCATCATTGAAATACTAGATAAATGTTCTTTACTGAGTGCAAAGGACTTTCAATTATTACAATGGGCTAGTGATTACTATCATTATCCAATAGGTGAAGTGATCAGTGCAGCCTTTCCCGTCTCACTCAGGAAGGGCAAAGTAGCCATATTACCTCAGGAAAAGCACTATATTATTTCTGCTAAAGGCGAATGTATCAAGCCAGAACAATTATTAAAAACACCCAAACAAAAAATAATATTTGAACATTTTCTTTCGCTCGGCAAAAGCCTGTCTTCTGCAAGACTGACCAAACTCGATAAAAACTGGCGACCTGCTGTAAAAGCATTAATGGAAAAAGGATTAATCAGCACCCAGTCCGATCTTAAAACGACTAACAATATTAATCTACAAACGGAATCAGCCTTAACGGGCAATAAGTCACAACAACATGCTATTAATCAATTATCTGTTAAATTAAAAACTTTCTCTGTCACCTTATTAGAGGGGGTTACTGGCAGTGGAAAAACAGAAGTGTATATGCAAGTCATTGAAAAAGTGTTGAATGATGGTTTGCAAGTCATTGTACTATTACCTGAAATAACACTCACGCCTCAGTTAGAAAGCCGCTTTAGAAAACGTTTCTCTGTTGCTATTTCAGTTTCACACTCTAAATTAACAGAAAGGCAACGTCACAGTGCTTGGTTAGAAATACAACAAGGCCATAGTGCTATCCTTTTAGGTACACGTTCTGCCCTGTTCACGCCTCTACAAAAACCCGGACTGATTATATTAGATGAAGAACATGACAGCTCTTTTAAACAACAACAAGGTTTTCGTTTTTCAGCACGCGATTTGGCAATTGTAAGAGCTAAATTATTAAACATTCCTATTATTTTAGGATCTGCCACGCCCTCACTGGAAAGCTTACATAATGTTAATAAAAAACGCTTTCAGCTATTACAATTACCTGAAAGAGCAGGAATAGCTATCGAACCTGAGTTTTTATTATTTGATATACGTAATAAAATATTACAGGCTGGGCTATCAGAACCGCTGCTTACTTTGATAAAAAAAACATTGGACAAAAAAGAACAAGTCCTGCTTTTTTTAAATCGTAGAGGCTTTGCTCCAGTACAAATTTGCCATAGCTGTAGTTGGGTAGCACGATGCCATCAGTGTGACACCAGTTTAGTCATTCACTATGCTGAAAAAGTATTGCGTTGTCATCATTGTAACCATCAGCAGTCTTTATTACAGCAATGCCCGATCTGTAAAAGCGGAGAACTCCAAGCACTCGGCCTAGGTACAGAACGTGTTGAAAAAGCGTTACAGACTTTATTTCCCCAACAAAAAATTATCCGCTTAGATCGAGACTCCACGCAACGAAAAGGTACATTAGAAAATCATCTTGAACAAATAAACCAAGGTAATGTAGATATTATTTTAGGTACTCAAATGCTGGCTAAAGGTCACCATTTTCCTAATGTCACCTTGGTCGCTATTCTGGATGTTGACAGTGGCTTGTTCAGTATAGACTTCCATGCCACAGAAAAACTGGCACAATTAATTGTCCAAGTTGCTGGCAGAGCGGGCAGAGCAGAAAAGTCGGGTAGAGTTGTTTTACAGACTAGACAACCTCATCATCCGTTATTATCCATTTTGCTTAAAGACGGCTATAACGCATTTGCCAAAACTGTTTTAGCTGAGCGACAACAAGCGATGTTACCGCCTTTTAGCTTTCAAGCCTTATTAAGAGCGTATGCCAAGCGTCCAGATGAAGCACAAATTTTTCTTAATGTCGTTACTGGCTTGATTCAAAAATTAAATCATCAGCAAACACTCATTCTCGGCCCTGTTTCTGCTCCTATGGCTAAACGTGCAGGATATTATCATTTTCAGTTATTGTTGCAGAACACACAAAGACAAAGTTTACATGCTTTACTGACACTTCTAATCCCTCAGTTATACACTCTAAAAGAAAGCAAAAAAGTCCGCTGGTCATTGGATGTAGACCCTGTTGATTTATATTAACCAGTCAACCCTTAAAAATACCATAACAATTTGATTTATAATAATAAACCCAACAAAAACCATAGATAAATAAACCAGTATTTGGTAAAACAACACTTATTTATTGGTCGTTTTGCTGATAAAAACATACTAACAAAATCAACCCCAAACACAGAGCAACTAAAGCTCTTTCATTCAGAATTATTTGTTGAATAGGGTATAAGATCCGCTCCACTCCCCCCCGTCATTTCTGCATGTTCTAAGCAGGAATCCAGATGTTTAAAACTAGATTCCTGATAACAGACTGCGGAAATGACGTGTGGTAACAGAGGTTCCAGTTACTTTAGTCCTGAGTAGTTTTGGTGCGTGGAACGCACCCTACTTCTAAGGTTATCCCCAGTAGTTTTGGTGCGTGGGCAGATCCGTAGGGTGCGTTCCACGCACCAGAACTAATCAAAAATCAAGAATCCCTTAGCCCTTAGCCCTTAGCCTTTAGCCTTTAGTCTTTAGTCCTGAGTCCTTTCTCGGTCATTGCATAAATGGGTGCTAGATTGTATTATTTATTTTTGAAAATGGGTTCAGTCAAAATACAAGTGTAATAGTGTGCTATTGTGCGTTATTTTGGTTGGAAGATGAAAAACTTCTAGCCTTTTTTATCCGCTCATGAGTTATGTTGAAGTCTTTATTAATAACTTCAGTATAATGTGCGAGTGTAATTGCAGAAAAATTAAGAGTTGTTTAGACTAAAAACCAAAAAGACTATTTTTTTATTGCATAATAGCAAAGTCTTGCTATAATGCACGGTTGTATTTTAGGCGCGTAGCTCAGTTGGTTAGAGCACCACCTTGACATGGTGGGGGTCGGTGGTTCGAATCCACTCGTGCCTACCAAAAATCTTCAAGCATCGCTACGCGGTGCTTTTTTATTGTAGAAACTAAAAGAATGGAACAATGCCAGTTATAACCTTAGCTGATGGCTCAAAACGTGAGTTTGATAAAGCAATAACAGTGATGGCTGTTGCTCAGTCGATAGGTTCAGGTTTAGCTAAAGCAACTTTAGCAGGTAAAGTAAATGGTGAATTAGTTGATGCTAGTTATCTGATAGAGCAGAATGCCGACTTACAAATAGTGACGGCGAAGGATGAAGAAGGGCTTGATGTGATACGCCATTCAACGGCTCATTTATTGGCACAGGCGGTTAAGCAATTGTTTCCAGAAGCACAAGTGACTATTGGACCGGTGATTGATAATGGTTTTTTCTACGATTTTTCTTATCAAAGAGCGTTTACCCCAGAAGATTTAAAAAGCATAGAAAAAAGAATGCAGAAACTGGTTTCTGAAAATATTAAAATTAGTCGTTCAGTGCTATCCAGAGATCAGGCAGTTCAGTTTTTTAAAGGATTAGGCGAAGATTATAAAGCAGAAATTATTGAATCAATTCCTGCTAATGAAGATCTGTCATTATATGCACAAGGTGATTTTACAGATTTATGCAGGGGGCCGCATGTACCTAGTACCAGTAAGCTAAAAGCATTTAAACTAATGAAGATTGCAGGTGCTTATTGGCGCGGTAATTCAGACAATGAAATGTTGCAGCGTATTTATGGAACAGCCTGGACAGATAAAAAAGAATTAAAAGCCTATTTGCATCGTTTGCAAGAAGCAGAAAAGCGGGATCATCGTAAATTAGCTAAAGCACTTGATTTTTTTCACATGCAAGAGGAAGCACCGGGGATGGTGTTTTGGCATGAGAAAGGCTGGCTTATATATCAGCAAATAGAACAATATATACGTGATAAATTGCGAGATAATGGTTATGCAGAGGTTAAAACACCACAATTGGTGGATCGTACTCTGTGGGAAAAATCAGGACACTGGGATAAGTTTGGTGAAATGATTTTCACCACCCATTCTGAGCATAGAGATTATGCCGTTAAACCGATGAACTGCCCTTGTCATATTCAAATCTACAATCAGGGTTTAAAAAGCTACCGAGATTTACCTCTACGCATGGCTGAGTTTGGTTCTTGTCATAGAAATGAACCGTCGGGAACCTTACATGGTTTAATGCGAGTCAGAAATTTTGTCCAAGATGATGCTCACATTTTTTGTGCGGAAGAACAAATACAGAGTGAAGTATCCACTTTTATTGACTTATTATTTGAAGTCTATAAAGATTTTGGTTTTGAGGAAGTCATCATTAAATTATCAACTCGTCCCGAGAGCAGAGTAGGTAGTGATGAAGGATGGGATAAGGCAGAAAATGCGTTAGAGCTTGCACTCAATAATAAAAAATTAACATGGGACTTGCAACCAGGAGAAGGTGCTTTTTATGGTCCAAAAATTGAATTTTCACTAAAAGATTGTCTAGATCGTGTTTGGCAATGTGGCACTATTCAAGTTGATTTTTCAATGCCTGAGCGTTTAGATGCAACTTATATAGCTGAAGATGGTTGCAAACAAGTGCCTGTGATGTTACATAGGGCAATATTAGGCTCATTGGAGCGATTTATTGGTATTCTGATCGAACAACATTCAGGTACATTTCCATTATGGTTAGCACCGGTACAAGTAGTGGTGATGAATATTGCCAGTCGACATGAGGAATATGCTGAGAAAGTCTGTCAGCAAATAGAAAAATTGGGCTATAGAGTAAAAATAGACTTGAGAAATGAGAAGATAGGCTTTAAAATTCGCGAGCATTCTATGCAGCGTGTGCCATATATTCTAATTATTGGTGATAAAGAATTAGAGAATCAAACCATTGCTGTACGCTCGCAAAAGGGTGAGGATCTAGGTAGTTTGTCAATTATTGACTTGGTTGCAAAATTAAGTGCTGAAATTACAAACAAAAAATAATAATTGTTGGGGGATAAAGCATCGCTACTAAAAGAGATAGTACGCGCTTAAATGATGACATAACCGCTAGACGGGTACGTGTTGTAGGTGCGAATGGTGATAAATTAGGTATTGTGTCTTTAGCCGATGCAAAAAAAATGGCGTTTGAAGCCAATATAGATTTAGTGGAAATATCACCTAACGCTGATCCACCTGTTTGTAAAGTCATGGATTATGGCAAATATTTGTTTGAGCAGAACAAAAAACAACAAGCAGCAAAAAAGAAACAAAAATTAGTTTTGGTTAAAGAGATAAAATTCAGACCAAGTACAGAAGAAGGTGATTACCAGGTTAAATTAAGAAATTTGACTAAATTCTTGGAAGAAGGCAATAAAACTAAAGTTACTGTGCGTTTTAGAGGCCGTGAAATGGCACACAGGGAAATTGGTATGGAGTTATTGAAACGGATTGAAAAAGACTTGGTCGAGCTTGGAAGTGTAGAGCAATACCCCAAGTTTGAAGGTCGTCAGATGGTAATGGTAATAGCACCCAAAAAAAAGAAATAAAAGCTAATAAGAGATCTCAATAAATCAAAACGAAAATAATGGGTTTTAGTTGTAACGACTCTAAATCCTTACGATACAGGAGTTGTCGTTAAATGCATCATTAGATGCTACTCATTCGGTCGGGCCATGCATTTTGCCTTGTCGGGTTTGTTTTTCAGGGATGTTAATTTTTTATTAATCGGAGAAAACAAATGCCAAAAATGAAAAGTCATAGCGGTGCTGCTAAGCGTTTTAAAAAAACCAAAAATGGTTTTAAATGCGCACAAGCACATCGACGTCATATATTGACTAAAAAAACCACTAAAAGAAAAAGACAGTTGCGTAAAGCGGCTAGTATTCATCCGTCAGATGTGCCAATGGTTGCACGTTTGTTACCTTATAGTTAATAAAAGGAAGAATAATGCCTAGAGTAAAACGTGGCGTAACTGCCAGAGCAAGACATAAAAAAGTTTTAAAGCAAGCGAAAGGTTATTACGGCGCACGTAGCCGAGTTTATCGCGTTGCTAAACAAGCGGTTATTAAAGCAGGTCAGTATGCTTACCGTGATCGTAAACAAAGAAAACGTCAATTTCGTGCTTTATGGATTGTACGTATCAATGCAGCAGCACGTTTATGTGGGATACCATACGGGCGATTTATCAATGGTTTAAGTAGGGCTAATGTAGCGATTGATCGTAAAGTATTAGCCGATATTGCAGTACGCGATATGGATGCTTTTGCTAAAATAGCAGAAATATCCAAAGCTAACCAAAGTATATAAATAAGCACCCAAACATGATTGGTTTAACATTTTTACCTGTCTTTTTTGCCGTCTTCTGCGTTGCATAATTTGTTGCCTAGCTTGCTATGCACTAATTTATGTGCCTCCAATATGAAAAAAAATTCCGAGTAAAAAGTGAGTTAAATTAATTGAGTCTATGCCAAATAAAGTGTAAATATTAATAATTACAGGTTTTCATAGTTTATGGAAAATTGAAAATAGCATAGACCCAAGATAAAAGAGTGGTTATTTAGAACCTCCCCACCCAACCTCCCCAGCAGGGGGGGGCTTTAGAGATGGCAGAGCAGCCGCTCTGGCTTTTAAGCCCTCTCCAAAGGGATGTAGGTAAGTAGAGCAATGCAGGAGCTATTGCCGAGAGGGTTGGGTGAGGAGAAATCAAAAAATCACTTTATTAATACAGTAGTTTATTTAGCCGTAGGGTGCGTTCCACGCACCAGAACTACTACGGATCTGGTGCTGTTATCGGGAACCTAGGCAGAGCAGCCGAGCAGCCGCTCTGGCTTTTAAGCCCTCTCCAAAGGGATGCCTACAGGGATGTAGGTAAGTAGAGCAATGCAGGAGCTATTACCGAGAGGGTTGGGTGAGGGGAAATCAAAAAATCACTTTATTAATACAGTAGTTTATTTAGCCGTAGGGTGCGTTCCACGCACCAGAACTACTACGGATCTGGTGCTGTTATCGGGAACCTAGAAAGAGCAGCCGAGCAGCCGCTCTGCCTTTTAAGCTCTCTCCAGAGCGATGCCTACAGGGATGTAGGTAAGTAGAGCAATGCAGGAGCTATTGCCGAGAGGGTTGGGTGAGAGAAAAAATAAAAAACAAATACTGTATTAATACAAGATATGCAATACGCATACTTTACAAAGGATTTATGTCGAATTATCATCAAAATTATGTTGAAAGCAGCTATTTAGCTTTATGCCAAATAATGGAAAACTGGAATTTGAGTACCCCTATAAAATGGCATAAACCCCTTTATTTTATATACGTTTCTATGTATAAAAAATTAGGAAAGATGAAAAATAGCTTTTCCCCAACTCTTTTTATTCCCATCTTATCTATAACTAAGAGTGATCTGAGCAGTGTCGACTAATTTCGAAGAAATTCTCGTGCAAGGCATACAAGCACTTGCAGAAGCAAAAGACCTTAATCAACTAGAACAAGTCCGAGTTTCCTATCTAGGAAAAAAGAGTGAGTTTGCCCTGCAAATGAAACAATTGGGCAAACTGGACCCTGATCAACGACGTGTTGTAGGACAAGCTATCAATAAAGCCAAAGGTGAATTTCAGCAAAAACTGGAGATTGCTAAGGTGACAATGCAACAAGCTGCTTTAGATGCACGTTTAGCCAGTGAGTCTGTTGATATTACACTACCAGGCAGAGGACAGTCAGTAGCAGGTCTGCATCCAGTCACAATTACCCTACGCAGAATATCTAAAATTTTTTCTAGTGTCGGTTTTAAAGTCTTGGAAGGTCCAGAAATTGAAGATGATTATCATAATTTTGGAGCCTTAAATATCCCTCTACACCATCCTGCCAGAGCGATGCATGATACTTTTTACTTTGATGCCCATACTGTATTAAGGACGCATACATCGCCAGTGCAAATAAGAGCCATGGAAGCTGAAAAACCACCATTAAAAGTGATAGCACCTGGACGTGTTTACCGCTGTGATTCTGATGTGACCCATACCCCTATGTTTCACCAGGTTGAAGGTTTTTTAGTTGATACTGATGTCAGTTTTGCTGATTTAAAAGGTGTGGTGTATGAATTTTTACGAGCTTTTTTTGAAAAAGAGATACCCATTCGTTTTAGACCGTCTTATTTTCCTTTTACAGAACCCTCGGCAGAAGTCGATATTGAATGTGTAATGTGTGATGGTAAAGGCTGCCGAGTCTGTGGACATACTGGTTGGCTGGAAGTGATGGGCAGCGGAATGATACATCCTGAAGTTTTTAAATCGGTAGCTATTAATAGTGATGAATTTACAGGCTTTGCTTTTGGAATGGGAGTAGAGCGATTAGCTATGTTGCGATACGGCATTAATGATTTAAGAATATTTTTTGACAATGATCTTAAATTTTTAGAACAATTTCATTAAAGGATTGAATCATGCAAATAAGTGAAGCCTGGTTAAGAGAGCTGGTCAATCCACCTATCAGCACTGAAGAATTAGTTGAGCAATTGACTATGGCAGGTTTAGAAATAGATTCAGTAGAACCTGCAGCATCCGAATTTAGTAAAGTAATCGTGGGTGAAGTGACAGCCGTGGAGCAACATTCAAACGCTGATAAATTAAAAGTTTGCAAAGTATCCGTGGGTGAAAGCGAGCCATTACAAATTGTCTGTGGTGCTAGCAATGTCAGAGTTGGATTAAAAACACCTGTAGCGATGATTGGTGCAGTTTTACCTGGTAATTTTAAAATTAAAAAAACAAAATTACGCGCTGAACTGTCTCTAGGTATGCTCTGTTCAGAAAAAGAACTAGGACTGGCAAAAAAGGCTGACGGGTTGATGGAATTGTCCAACAATGCCCCAGTGGGTACAGACATGCGTGAATATTTAGCGTTGGATGACAATATTATAGAATTGGATTTAACCCCAAACCGAGCAGATTGTCTAAGTGTAGAAGGTATTGCAAGAGAAATAGGTGTTTTGAACAAAATGAATTGGAAACCAGTTACTTTTGATAAAGCAGAAATTTCGCATGACACTGTTATTGAAGTAAAAGTTGAAGATAAAGAGGCTTGCCCAAGATATTTAGGACGTTTAATTAAAAATGTTAATGCAAATGCAGAAACACCGTTATGGATGCAGGAAAAGCTAAGAAGATCTGGGGTAAGAAGTCTAGGTCCTTTGATAGATGTGACTAACTATATATTATTAGAGTTGGGTCAGCCTTTACATGCTTTTGATGCTGATAAATTAACAGGATCAATTACAGTAAGAAAAGGACAGAAAGGTGAGAAACTTGATTTATTGAATGATCAGAGCATTATTTTAGATAGTTCTGCTTTAGTGATTGCAGATGATAAGCAAGCATTAGCATTAGCGGGAATTATGGGTGGAAAAAATACTTCAATCACAGATGCTAGCAAAAATATTTTTCTGGAATGTGCTTTTTTTACACCAATAACAATTGCAGGCAAGGCAAGGCAATTTGGTTTACATACAGATTCATCGCATCGTTTTGAACGTGGTGTGGATTTTACTCTACAACAACGAGCCATAGAGCGTGCGACACAGCTTATTGTGGACATTGCAGGAGGTGCTGTCGGCCCCATTTCAGAAGTAATAGCAACAGAAGCATTACCTCTTAGACCTGCGGTAATGCTAAGGCGTAGTCGAATAGAACGGGTATTGGGAATCACTATGGCTAATAAAGATATTAGTCAGATCTTTACTGGTTTAGGAATGGGCGTTGAAGAGCAAGAAGATGGCTGGTGTATTAAGCCGCCTGGTTATAGATTTGATATAGCGATTGAGGCAGACTTACTGGAAGAAGTTGGGCGTATCTATGGCTATAACAATTTACCTAATAATAGTTTATTAATGCGCTCAGCATTAGCACATTCTGAAGAGGCGGTATTACCCTTGGCTCGCGTTGAGGACTTATTGGTTGATAAAGGATACCAAGAAGTGATCACCTATAGCTTTATTGATGAAAAAATCCAAAAAATAATTGCACCTAATGATAAATTTATTAGCATAAAAAACCCGATCTCGTCTGAATTATCAGTGATGCGGACAACATTGTGGTGTGGATTGCTGAATGTCGCACTATATAACACCAAAAGACAACAAAATAGAGTGCGTTTGTTTGAAACGGGTTTGCGTTTTATTAATAAAAAAGAGCAAATAGTTCAACAAAGAATGATTTCTGGCTTATTATTAGGTACGGCACTTGCTGAACAATGGTCTGAAAAAAACAGGGAAGTTGATTTTTTCGACATGAAAGGAGATTTAAGTGCAATTTTTCACCTTAATAATTGTGATGTTCAGTATAAAAAAACGCTACACCCTGCTTTACATCCAGGACAAAGTGCAGAGATTTTAACGAAGCAAGGTGAAATAATTGGTGTAGTAGGCATGTTACATCCTACTTTAGAAAAGCAGTTGGATTTTGATACACCGGTTTTTTTATTTGAACTGGATCAAGCTCTAATTTTTGAAAAGCAGATACCTACATTTAAAACGCTTTCAAAATTTCCTTCGGTGCGTAGAGATATGGCATTGATAGTAGAAGAAAAAATAGCTGTTTCTGAAATAACAGACTGTATCAATCAAGGTAATGAAAAAATAATTAAAGACATCTTGATTTTTGATGTTTATCGTGGCGACGGTGTTGACGAGGGTTATAAAAGTGTTGCTTTAAGTTTATTATTACAAGATGATAAAGAAACACTTACAGATTCTGAGATTGATGCTATATTTGTCAGAGTGCTGGAAACAATAAAAAGTAAAATAAATGCAAAACTGAGGGATTGATTGAATGGCATTAACAAAAGCTGATTTTGCGGAACGGTTATTTGACGAGTTAGGACTCAATAAACGTGAAGCAAAAGAAATGATTGAACTATTTTTTGAAGAAATTAAAGGCTCACTGGAAAATGGTGAGCAAGTAAAGATTTCAGGGTTTGGAATATTTGAGCTACGAGACAAAGGTAGTCGTCCCGGAAGAAATCCAAAAACAGGTGAAGAAATTCCCATTACAGCACGTCGAGTGGTCACATTTAGATCAGGTCAAAAACTAAAAGCTAGAGTAGAACAATATGCTGGAACCCAGTCATAATAACGAACTCCCGACAATCCCGGCGAAAAGGTATTTCACCATTGGTGAAGTAGGTGAATTGTGTGGCGTTAAACCGCATGTTTTGCGCTATTGGGAACAAGAATTTACAGATTTAAGTCCTGTAAAAAGACGTGGCAATAGACGCTATTATCAACGTCATGACGTATTGATGATCCGTCAGATTCGTTCTTTACTGTATGAACAAGGCTATACTATTGGTGGCGCAAGAGTGCATTTAGCAAGTGATAGCGCTAAAGATGACTCAACCAAAACAAAGCAATTAGTTCATCAAATGATTGGTGAATTAGAAGAAGTATTAGAATTATTAAGATAATAAGTATCTAGGAATAATTAGTTAACATTTTTACGGGTCTTTTTTGCCACCTTCTGCGTTGCCTAATTTGTTACTTGGCTTGCTATATGCCTTTAATACGAAAAAAATTTGGGTAAAAATTAGTTAAATTAATTATACTTAGTTCTGTTTTTTTAATGGTTTATATTCATAAATCGTTCTTTAGTTAATAAAAAAATCGGGGCGTAGCGCAGCTTGGTAGCGCACTATACTGGGGGTGTAGAGGTCGTGGGTTCGAATCCCGCCGTCCCGACCAGTTAAGGGACTAAGGACTAAGGACTAAGGACTAAGGACTAAGGACTAAAGACTAAAGACTAAAGACTAAAGACCCAAGACTAAAGACCCAAGACTAAAGACCCCCTTGATTTTTGGTAATTTCTTATGGAGTGTTAAAGTCTGGGTAGCCATTTGATGTAGATTATGCAAAATAATGGTTAAATTGATTGGTTTTTGTGTGAATGATGGGGGTTTTGGGATAAGACCCCAAAGGCTGCGAACTAAGCTAAAAGTTAACTCCAAATAAAAATCAAAAAAGCTTGTCTTTTAAGACAGTATCTGGATTCCTGCTTAGAACATGCAGGAATGACGGAGAGAGTGAAGCGGCTCTTATACCATTTATTCTTTAAAATGGGATAAGTAATTGTTTTAATTTATATTTTACTATTATAGGTAATTAACTTTCGGTAAAATTGCGGATCCCCCTTTGCACAGTCGCCATTTTGTTGCAAACATTGAAAATACAATAAAAAAACATATTCATTCACATAAAACAATTAGCTTAAAGAAGCTGCAATCGTGCCATCACTAGCTTGTGTGCCACAACAGATGAGCAGATAGAAGACAATATTAAAGATAGTTTTCATTGTTTAAATATATAAAGCAGTGTGGCAAAGTTTCAAGCCTCGCCATCCCTATCAGTGGATACAGGTCTGGTAGTAGTGATAGCTGTTAAAATTAACTTTTTGAGATCTCTGATAGTGAAATATTTTTCATTATTCGGTAAAATTACACTTATTTTTCTATAACGGGATGTGTCGTCAGGCTCATCCCGTTTTTTACATTCAAGGTAACAAATTTTGAGTACACCCGCTTTGCTTTTATTGGAAGATGGAACTACATTTAATGGTGTGTCCGTAGGTATTAAAGGATGTTCGGTGGGCGAAGTAGTTTTTAATACTTCGCTGACGGGGTATCAGGAAATTTTGAGCGACCCTTCCTATGCCTGTCAAATAATCACGTTGACTTATCCACATATTGGTAATGTGGGTACAACCAGTGAAGATAATGAGTCCAGCAATGTTTTTGCCAGTGGTTTGGTGATTCGTGATTTGCCCGTGCAGTTAAGTAACTGGCGCAGTGAAAAATCTTTGCCACAGTATTTAATAGATAATAAAGTAGTTGCAATTGCAGAAATTGATACCAGAAAATTAACACGTCTATTGCATAAAAAAGGTGCCCAACGTGGTGTTATTGTTGCTGGTGATGACATAAATTTAGAATTAGCTAAAACTGAAATTAGCAGTTTTCCAGGTTTAAAAGGTATGGATCTAGCTAAACAAGTGACTACTGATAAACCTTACCAATGGACTGAAAACATTTGGTCTTTGGATGTGGGATATGTGCAAGCAACGCACTTAAATAAGCACGTTGTAGTTTATGATTTTGGTGTAAAGCGTAATATTCTTCGTTTGTTAGCCAACAGAGGCTGTAGAGTCACCGTGGTTCCTGCGACAACATCTGCAAAAGTTGTATTAGCAATGAATCCTGATGGGGTTTTTCTTTCTAATGGCCCTGGTGATCCAGAGCCTTGCGATTATGCTATTTTAGCCATACAAACTATTTTAGAAAAAAAAATTCCTATTTTTGGAATCTGTTTAGGGTATCAGTTACTGGCTTTAGCCAGTGGTGCTAAAACAAAAAAAATGAAATTTGGTCATCATGGTGCAAACCATCCTGTGCAGCAAAAAGCCACAGGAAAAGTCATGATCAGCAGCCAAAATCATGGTTTTGCAGTTGATGAAACGACTTTACCAAGCAATATTAAAGCGACTTATCATTCTTTGTTTGATGGTAGCTTGCAGGGGATAGAACGAACAGACTGTCCAGCCATGGGTTTTCAGGGGCATCCAGAAGCTAGTCCTGGAGTACACGATGTGGAGTCTTTATTTGATCAATTCATCGAGATGATGGATACCCACTCGGCATGACACCATTTTTAAAAATAAACAATATAATCCAGCCCCCATTTTTGCACATTCAGCATTCATAAAAAATATAAAGTTTATCAATAAGTAAGCCTAGATTTTTTTATAAACACAGTGCATAAAAATAAGCACCATATTAGTATATTTATTTATTGAATATGGTATAACGAAATCTCATAACAATAATTTCAGAGTAAGCTAACAACAATGCCAAAAAGAACCGATATAAAATCGATTTTATTGTTAGGTGCAGGACCTATCGTTATAGGTCAGGCTTGTGAGTTTGACTACTCAGGAACACAAGCCTGTAAAGCACTCAGAGAAGAAGATTTTCGAGTTATTCTAGTGAACTCAAATCCAGCCACGATTATGACCGACCCAGATATGGCGGATGCTATTTATATTGAGCCAATAGATTGGCAAACGGTTGAAAAAATCATAAAAAAGGAACGCCCAGATGCTATTTTGCCGACAATGGGTGGTCAAACCGCATTAAATTGTGCCTTAGACCTTGATACACATGGTGTCTTAGAAAAGTACAATGTGGAAATGATTGGAGCCACTAAAGAAGCTATCAATATGGCAGAAGATAGAGAATTATTTAATCAAGCCATGGGTCGGTTGGGCTTTGAGGTGGCACGTTCTAAAACTGCACATAGCATGAAAGAAGCTTTTACTGCACAGGCAGAAGTGGGGTACCCAACAGTGATTCGCCCTTCATTTACCATGGGTGGTAGCGGTGGTGGTATTGCATATAATAAAGAAGAATTTATTGAGATTTGTGAACGCGGTTTATATTTGTCTCCAACCAATGAATTATTAATTGAAGAATCTGTTTTAGGTTGGAAAGAGTATGAAATGGAAGTGGTGCGAGATAGCAATGATAATTGCATCATTATCTGTTCGATAGAAAACTTTGATCCTATGGGAGTGCATACTGGAGACTCAATTACTGTAGCTCCTGCTCAAACTTTATCGGATAAAGAATACCAAATTTTACGAAATGTTTCATTAGCCGTTTTGCGTGAAATTGGTGTAGATACCGGTGGTTCAAACGTGCAAGTTGCGATCAACCCAGATGATGGGCGAATGGTTGTAATAGAAATGAACCCACGAGTTTCTCGATCATCGGCTTTGGCTTCAAAAGCGACAGGTTTTCCCATTGCTAAAGTTGCCACAAAATTAGCGTTGGGTTATACATTGGATGAGTTGAAAAATGAAATTACCGGTGGTGCTACACCCGCTTCGTTTGAGCCAACGATAGACTACGTGGTTACCAAAGTACCTCGTTTCACCTTTGAAAAATTTCCACAGGCTGATGATCGTTTAACCACACAGATGAAATCGGTGGGTGAAGTGATGGCTATTGGCAGAACCTTTCAAGAATCTCTACAAAAGGCATTGAGAGGGCTGGAAGTTGGTTTTTGTGGTCTGGATGAAGTTGTTGATTTAACTGAAGATAATATCCAAGATAAAATTCAACGGGAAATGCGTCACCCAGGTCCTGAACGGCTATGGTATGTAGCAGATGCTTTTCGCAGTGGTTTAAGTATTGACGAAATCCATGAGGCGAGTCGAATTGACCCTTGGTTTTTAGCGCAAATTGCAGATTTGATTGAAACAGAACAATCCTTATCCACTAAAACCTTAGCCACTTTAGACGAGGGTGAATTATTTCGCTTAAAACGTAAAGGTTTCTCTGATCAGCGTTTAGCTAAATTGTTAGAAACTAAAGAATCAGAAGTCAGAAATATTAGACACAAGCAAAATATTCGCCCCGTTTATAAACGCATAGATTCTTGTGCGGCAGAATTTTCTTCAAATACGGCCTATTTGTATTCTACCTATGAAGAAGAATGTGAAGCCAATGTATCAGACAGAGACAAGATTATTATTTTAGGTGGTGGGCCCAATAGAATTGGACAAGGGATTGAATTTGATTATTGCTGTGTACATGCGGCACTGGCTTTAAGAGACAATGGTTTTGAAACCATTATGATTAATTGCAATCCTGAAACAGTTTCTACCGATTTTGATACTTCAGACCGCTTGTATTTTGAATCGTTGACGCTGGAAGATGTGCTTGAAATTATTCATCTGGAACAACCTAAAGGTGTGATTGTGCAATATGGTGGGCAAACACCATTAAAATTAGCCAAGGCTTTAGAAGCGGCTGGTGCGCCAATCATTGGTACCTCTCCAGACTCGATTGATTTAGCCGAAGACAGAGAACGCTTTCAAAAATTGCTAGAGCGTTTAAATCTGAAACAGCCTCCAAATGCAACAGCAAGATCAGTTGATCAGGCGGTAGAACAAGCGAAACAACTGGGTTATCCATTAGTAGTACGGCCGTCTTATGTTTTGGGAGGGCGCGCCATGGAAATCGTGATTGATGAAGAAAACCTGCGGCGATATATGAAAGAAGCGGTAACGGTTTCTAATGATTCCCCTGTTTTACTGGATCGTTTTCTTGATGATGCTGTTGAGATGGATGTGGATGCTATTTATGATGGAGAAACTGTATTAATTGGCGGCTTAATGGAGCATATTGAACAAGCGGGTGTACATTCTGGTGATTCAGCATGTTCTATTCCTCCTTACGATTTATCTGAGCATTTACAAGATCAGCTTAGAATGCAGGTTGCTGAAATGGCAAAAGCATTAGGCGTTAGGGGGCTGATGAATACGCAATTTGCTATTCAGGGTGAAACAATTTATGTGTTGGAAGTGAACCCTAGAGCGTCAAGAACAGCCCCTTTTGTATCTAAAGCGACAGGGTATCCATTAGCTAAAATAGCGGCATTATGTATGGCTGGTATTTCTTTAAAAGAGCAAGGATATACCAAAGAAGTTATTCCCAGTTATTATTCGGTAAAAGAAGCCGTTTTTCCTTTTGTAAAGTTTCCGGGAGTAGATCCATTATTAGGCCCTGAAATGAAATCAACAGGTGAAGTCATGGGAGTAGGAAAAACCTTTGGCGAGGCATTTGCCAAATCACAGCGCGCTGCAGGCATTGATTTAAGTCATTCTGGTAAGGTATTAATTAGTGTCCGCGAAGCTGATAAAGCTAAAGTACCTGAAATTGCTAAAATGTTAATAGAAAAACACTATGAAATTGTGGCAACAAAAGGGACTGCAAAGGCACTCAAAGAAGCGAGTATTGAGTGTGAAATGGTTTATAAAGTAAACGAAGGACGACCTAATACAGTTGACATGATTAAAAATGATCAAATCCAGTTGATTGTGAATACAACAGAGGGTGTGAAGTCGATTAATGACTCATTTACCATGCGAAAAGAAGCTTTGCAGCATCATGTGACCTACTACACCACAATGGCAGGTGCTAAAGCCGCTTGTTATGCATTGGGTGAATTGGATGCTGGAACAGTTAATTGTCTGCAAGATTTACATGCTAGTTTAAAATAGGGTTTTGAGGACTCAAGACGAAAGACGAAAGACGAAAGACGAAAGACGAAAGACGAAAGACGAAAGACGAAAGACGAAAGACGAAAGATTCCTTGATTTTTGATTAGTTCTACGGATATTCTGGGGATAACCTTAGAAGTAGGGTGCGTTTGACCGCCAAGGATGGTGGAAATGCAGTCAGATTGTCTGGAACAATCTCTGCTGACCGCAAGGATGGTGGAAATGCAGTAAGATTGTCTGGAACAATCTCTGCTGACCGCAAGGATGGTGGAAATGCAGTAAGATTGTCAGGAACAATCTCTGCTGACCGCAAGGATGGTGGAAATGCAGTCAGATTGTCAGGAACAATCTCTGCTGACCGCCAAGGATGGTGGAAATGCAGTCAGATTGTCAGGAACAATCTCTGCTG
>QPIL01000097.1 GCA_003666325.1 Methylococcales symbiont of Iophon sp. n. MRB-2018 | reverse complement strand
TGACCACCAGAAATACTTACTGTGTGGGTTAGGAAGTCACGCAGTTCTGCTGATAAATCTTTTAATTGTTTTTTATCGAGCTTACGGACATCGGCAGGCAGTTCGATTTTATTGAGTAGTGGGTATTGTGAAGAATTCATATAGTTGTTTGAATTTCATGTAGTAATAATAGATATTATGAGACCTCAGCATAACTCTGGCGATGAGAAAAAAACGATAGAATTTTTCAGGTTTTAGTCAAAATACAAGTGTAATAATTAAGCTATTGCGCGTTATTTTGGCTGAAAGATGGAAAACTTCTAGCCTTTTTTATCCGTTCATGAGTTATGCTGAGGCCTCATTATGAGGGGGTTGTTTTTTTAATAGCATGACTCGCCAGGTTTTTACCTAAGCTCCAAATTGACCCCGGAACTTTGTGTGTTTCTGCAATGGCAGCATCAAATGAGTTAACGATCCAGTCTCTGTCTTTTTGGTTAAGGTTTAAAGGGGGCAGTAGTTTGATTACGTTCATGCCATGACCAGCAACTTGGGTCAATATGTGATGATCCTTAAACAAAGGAATAGTCACCATTTGACAGAAAAGTCCCTTATTAGCCACCTCTAACATCGTCCATGCCGCTTTTAATTTTAAGCTCTTGGGTGCCTGAAATTCCACAGCAATCATCAGCCCTTTTCCTCGTGCTTGCATAAGGAATTCATACTTGTTAGCCATAGCATTGATTGAACTAATAATGTCATTACCTATTTTGGCACTGTTTTCTACTAATTTTTCATCTTCTATGACTTGTAAAGTGGCAAGCCCAGCAGCCATAGCCATATTATTTTTTGAGAAAGTAGAGCCATGCACTACCGCTCTATCCATGCGGTTAAAAACAGTGTCCATAATTTTCTGAGTCATAGCAACGGCACCAATCGGAATAAAACCACCGGAAAGTGCTTTAGCCATAAGAATCATATCGGGTTTAACATGCCAATGTTCTATCGCCCAGAATTTACCAGTACGACCTAAGCCAGTCTGGATTTCATCAGCAATAAAGAGGGTGCCGTATTTTTTACATAGGCGTTCCACTTCGGGTAAATAGTTATCATCAGGTACATTGACACCTTTACCTTGAACAGGTTCTACTATAAAAGCCGCAACATCTTTACTGCTTAATGCTTGTTCTAATGCGTCCAGATCGTTAAAAGGAACTGCACTACAATGCGGTAATAAAGCACCAAAACCTTCTCTAAAAATTTCTTCGCCATTCAGAGATAGTGCGCCTAATGTTAAACCATGAAAGCTGTGTTCGCAGTGTACTATGCGTTCACGTTTAGTGGTATATCGGGCAAATTTGATAGCGGCTTCAACAGCTTCGGTGCCTGAGTTACAGAAAAACAATTTGTTGAGATTGTCGGCTGTGGTGGCTAGTATTTTTTCAGCCAGTAAACCACTTAATAATGAAACATCCATTTGTACAAGATTAGGTAGTTCCAGCGTTAATGTTTCTTTGAGTGCATTAATCACTGTTGGGTGATTACGTCCTATGGCAAATACGCCAAAGCCACTCAGTAGATCTAGGTATTTATTATTATCCTCATCATATAAGTATTGTCCCACTGCTTTTTTATAGTTTCTATCATAGCCAATGGTTCTTAATACTCTAACCATTTGATTGTTGAGATGCTGTTCATGCAACTCAAATTTTTTATCAAAATGTTCAGAAAATAGTTCAGCGATACTGAAAGACATGAAAAATACCTATGGATTGTTATTGCCGTAAAAAGCAGGAAGAACAATGAGTGTGCAAACTAAAGTAAAAAATATGCCCACGGCTAATAATAAGCCCATGCTTGCTGTACCAACATGCGGGGTAAACGTCAGACTACTAAAACTACACATCGTGGTTAAAGAGCTAAAAAAGACACCACGGGCAGTGCTACTTTGTAGAATTTCTTTATTGCAGGATAAACCTGATTTAAGTCGGTGCATGATATGAATGCCACTATCAACACCCATTCCCATAAGTAAGGGTAATGCAATAATATTGGCAAAATTGAATGAATTATTGAGCAATACATTTGTGGCACCGGTTAATAAAGCCGCTAATAATAAAGGGCCAATGACCAATGCTGCACTTTTTATATCTCTTAGAATCAGCAGCAACAGCAGAAAAATAGCGATGACGGCACCTGTAAAGGCTTGAATAAAGGCGTTAACAACAGCAATACCCGATGCCTGATCGGCAACGGGAAGGCCTGATGATGAGGGTGCGATGGTCAGAACTTCGGCAACAAATTGTTTTAAATTTTCAACCTTATTCTGGTCGTGTTCGGGCATAATTAAAACTCTATATAAACCATTGGGGCTCAGCCAGTGTGTCTTAATATAATCTGGTATGTCGTCTAGTTGATAAGGCAAAGCGGATAGGCTAGTACGAAGCCGGTTCATGGTGTAAGGCAATAAGCCTAAAGTGTTTTGTTCTAGCGTGTGGTATGGCGCAGTATTGTATTCTGAATAGTAATTGGTAAAAAGACGAATATTGTTTTCTAGTTGCTCTAATATTGCTTTGTTAGAGTGCGAGGTATTTATCTCTAGTATTTCAGTAATATCAGTATGTAATTTAAGCAAAGCTTGTCTGGGGTTAGTGGCGATGAATTTATCGTCAAACTTATCCAGTTGATTGCCTAAAATGAGGTCTAGATCTTCGATGATTTCAAGTTTATCCTCTTGATTTTTTGCTAATAAGTCATTCAGAAAAATTGTATTATGAACGGAAGGTAATTGTTCAAGTTGATGCGCCAGTTTTTTAGCAGATTCCCAGTCATTGGCCAATGTAGAGAGTGCAAAAGGTGAGTCTGTTTCTGACTTTAGCAACTCTTTAATGGTTGAAACAGATTCGCTGTTTGGGTCTCTTAAATTAATAGGGTTTGAGTCAAATTCAAGTTGTGTGAGTAATAGACAAGAACAGACTGCAAAAACCAATGAATAGATTTTAATGCACCTGCTTTGACGAAAAGGGAGTGTGGTTAAAAGAGTTAGCTTAAAGGTAGGTTTTATCGGTTTAACATCTTTAATTTTTAGTACTGTTAAAAATGCAGGCAGTACCGTTAATGATACTGCTAGACCAATAAACATACCGCCAGCAGAAATAATACCTAGTTCGGAAACGCCAGAATAATCGGTAGGAATAAAGGCTAAAAATCCCAGAGAGGTAGTGATCGCACATAAAAATATAGAGAATCCTACAGTATGCATACTATCAATAATGGCAGCTCCATTTTCCTTACCTAGGGAGCGACATTCTCGATAATGTAAACAAATATGAATGGCATAATCAACGCCAAGTCCAATATATAACACTGCAAAAGCGATAGATATTAAATTAAGATGTCCAATGGCGACAGTTGCAAAACCAGCGGTTAATATAAGACCTAGAATGAGTGTGATAAATGTTGCAAATAGTAATTTAAAGGAGCGCAAACCAATCCATAAGGAGAGGCAGACTAATAATAAAGAGACGATGCCAGCGATGACGGCACCTTTGCTGACACTTTCTAGCTCTTCATGCTCTAAGGCGGTTTCACCGGTAATACGAATTTTTACTCCAGGGTTTCCTTGGATGATAAGTTTGACGGTATTTCTTGCCGCTGTTAAAGCATGTTCAGCAGGTAGGATAGCTTCAAAGTTCATTTTAGGTCTGGCAATAACGATGGTGCGATTACTTTTGCTATTGAGTTTGTTAGCCGCCAATAAGTTTTGCCATGAAACAGCATAGGGTTTGCCGCTTAATTGATGTACTAAGGTATTGTTAACAGCAAGCAATAAAGGTTCAAGATCCATCGGTAAGCTGTCATTTGTTTCTTTTAAGGCTTTGCTGACAATGTCAAACAAGCCTTCGAGATGATAATTTTGTGATAGATAACCAATAAAGGGTTGTGCATCAATTAATTTAGCAGATAAATCTTCAAGTTCATTTTTATCTAAAAAGAGTAAAGCTTGTTGTCTGAAAAAATCATTTTCCGTAGGAATGTAAACTGAAGAAAAACTATTGCTTAATTGCTTTAATGTATCTGCCAGTGTGTTGGCAGCAAGTGATGTTTGTTCGGGTGTGAGAGCATTAACTACCAAGATAATGACATTGGCATCCTGAGGAAATTCTGCTTCAATACGTTGACGGTTTTTTTGGAAAGGCAGATCGGGTGACAGCATTTCTGCAGTGTTGGTATTAACACCTAGGTTTTGTACAGTGTAATAAAGACTACTTCCTGTCAGTAAAAAAACCAGTGCTATAAGTAACCAAGGAAAGCGGAGAACTTGGGTACCCCAGTAGCATAAAAACCGGTCTATCATTGAAGAAGAAAGTGCACTCATTGAATGGCTTGTTGTTGCTCAAAACTGACTATTGTATCAAGATGTTTTGCTACTAACTTTAATTTGTTTTTGGCAGCATTAAAATTTAAACCGAGTCTGATAAGGCTGGGCAATTCTTGTGGATGCGTTAATAGAAAGCAGAGTAATTTGATCAACACAATATCGCCTTGTTGATTGAGTGCATAGCAAACAGCTTGTGGTAAATCCTGAGTTACTGGGTCGGCAATACAACGAATAACTAAAATGTCTTTGCCATTTTTTTGGGCTATCTTACCGACAGCTATGCTCTCCATATCAAGCGCAATAGCTCTGTTTTGCTTGTGGATTAACTTTTTAGCTGAAGATAATGCAACAATATGGCTACTTTCTGCCAATGAGCCAGTCAATGGCTTCAATTCTGATAATTCCTCAAGAACTTGTTGAAACCAAGGGGAGGTGATGTTGATCTGATCGTTATCTTCAGCAAATAGTGTTTGCGCTATGATCAAGTCGCCTGCATTTATGCCTGTTTTTAACGCCGCTGCACAGCCCCAGCTAATCAGTCTTTGCACCCCTTTATCAATTAATAATTGAGCCGCTTTAGCTGCGTTTTCAGGGCCAGCACCAGAGCGGGTGATTAAGGTTTTATCATTGATAAAAACACAATCACCTTTACTGATCTTTGTACTCGAAAGGCTACTGACTTCATCGGGTAATGCAATAACAATTCCAGTAATCACAATACTTAGCTACTTAGTTTAAGCGGGCTAATTCATTGCGATAACGTGCTAGAGCCCACAGAGGGAAGAATTTATCATAGCCGTGATATTTTAAAAAGAATACTTTAGGAAAACCAGGGGCAGTAAAACATCGGTCGTCCCAAACACCATCAGCTTGTTGTTGTTCTAAAATAAATTCAATACCTGCTTTTACTTCTACGCTATTACCTTCACCCGCAGCCATTAGCCCTAAAACAGCCCAAGCTGTTTGAAATGAGGTACTAAAATGGTATTTTCCACTGTGTTTTTCAATATCATAATAGCTTTTATTATCTTCACCCCAGCCACCATCTTCACGTTGTACGCTTTTAAGATAACTGACGGCTTTGGTATATAAAGGGTCTGTTTTTGCAAGATTGGTTTGCTCTAAACCTAATAGTACAGACCAAGTGCCGTAAATATAGTTGGTACCCCAGCGACCAAACCATGAGCCATCTTTTTCTTGTTCTGAGCGAATGTATTCGATAGTACGCTCTAAAGCAGGCAGATATTCATCATGATTTTGAGCAACCTTTGCCATTAACATGGCACAGCGAGCGCTAACATCGGCTGTTGGCGGATCGAGTAATGCACCTTGGTCTGCAAAAGGAATTTCATCTAAATAATAATAAGTATTGTCAACATCAAAAGCCCCGTAGCCACCATTTTCGCATTGCATGCCGACTATCCATCGTGTCGCTCTATGAATCGACTCTTCCATATCAGTATAGTTAGAGTCTGCCATAGCAAAAGCTATCACGGCGGTATCGTCAACGTCAGGATAATGGGGGTTTTCAAACTGGAACGCCCAGCCGCCACCTTCAACATCTGGTCTGGTAACTCGCCAGTCTCCAGGTTCATTGGAAAGCTGTTTTGATTTTAACCAATCATAAGCGCGTGACAGGCTTTCTTTATTGCCATTTTTATCGACTTCTTGTAATGCTAATACCGCTAATCCTGTATCCCAAACAGGTGATAAACAAGGTTGGCAGTATGCGTCATCTTCATTAATAACGAGTAATTTGTCGATAGCTTTACGTGCAGTGACTACTTGTGGATGATCCTTTGGGTAATCGAGTAATAGCATGGCTTCGTATGAGTAGACCATGGCTGGAAAAATACCGCCTAAGCCATCTTCACCATTTAACCGCTCAGTAAACCAGTTAATCGCTAGGCTAACAGCATGTTGGGTTAGTTTTTTTGGATAAAAGCGACGCGTGATGCGTCCCAATTTATCCATTGCCAGAAAGCATTTGTTAAGAAAAGTACGCTCAGGAAAATAGTGTTTTTCCTTATTGGGATCAATCAGGAAGAGTTCGCGAATACCTACTTTATTTGGATTCTTTGCCGTCGCTTTAAAAGTACAGAGAATAAATAAAGGCACCATTACTACACGAGACCAATAGGAAACTTTATCTAAATGGAAGGGAAACCATTTGGGAAGTAGCATGATTTCTACGGGGATATAAGGTACGCCGCGCCAAGGTAATTGTTTAAATGTTGCCAAGACAATACGAGTAAATACATTGGCTTTAGCTACACCACCTTGGCTCAGAATGTATTTACGATTTCTTTTCATGTGCGGAGCATCAATAGAGTCTCCCGCTAGTTTTAAGGCATAATAGCTTTTAATGCTGGCACTAATATCGCCTTCACCTTCTGTGAATAAGGGGTAGTGACCATCATCTGCTTGTCGTGATCTTAAATAATTGGCGATTTTTCTTTGTAACTCTTGGTCAATATCATCCAGATAATGCATCATCATGATGTATTCTGCTGGAATAGAGCAGTCAGCTTCTAATTCAAAGACCCAAAAACCCTCTTTGTCTTGCAAGCTGAGTAGCTTGTCTTGCGCATTTTTAATAGCATTATCGAGTTTACTATATTGATTTATAGAAATTGAACAATTGCTTGCTTCGTTGTTATCTATAGATGTGTGGGTTTCATCAAACATGGTGTGTCCTTATTATTCTTTAGCTGTTGCTGGCATATAGTGCCAATCAGTAGTATTAAGATTACGACTGGTTAAGTTAAATAGTAGAGATAAAAGTATATTGCTACGTGCAGTTAATTTGCTTGCGAGTATGGTTCTTTTAACATCTTTACGCGTTATCTTTACTTGATCTGAATGGTTAAAATCAAGATTTTTCTTTATATTGTTTAAGGTCAGTACTGCCATTCCCAATGCCCATAAACAAAAATTACGAAGACCTGTTTCACTGCTGGGTAAAAGCTGCGTGTATTTAAGAGCGTTATGTAAGTGTTGTTGAGCAATACTGATTAAATGCGCCAAACCTAGGCGAAAATTCTCATCATTGGTTTCGGGCGTTAAATTTTTAAGATCAAAGCCTGTTTCTGTAAAAATATCTTGTGGTAACCAACAAACACCTCGCCGCGCATCATCCCAGATGTCTTTGAGGATGTTGGTCATTTGCAGTCCTTGACCAAAAGAAGTGGAAAGGGTTAATAATTCAGTTTTATGAATATTAATATCTGCGGAGTAATGACAGAAAAGTTTTGCTAGCATTTCACCTACACAACCAGCAACGTAGTAACAATAGTCGTCCATGTCTGCCATGGTGTTGAGTCCGGCACTTAGATCCAAGGCTTGAAAAGTTGGCATACCTTTAGCCATGGTTTCAACGCAACAGGAGAGTGCTTCTATTTGTTCGGGAGCAAAAGAGTGGGTGATTGTAATTACTCTTTCTGTTAACTGTATTAGGTTATGTTCGGCAGGAATGGTTTGTTCTGACAATAAAGGTGCTAATTCTTTTGCAAAAGCATCTGCATTATTGCCTGTTTTAACTATATCTATGAAAGTTGAGCAAAAATATTCTTTTTGTTGTGTATTAAGAGAGACCTCGTCTTCAATGGTATCAACTATCCTGCAAAGAAGGTAAGCATTGGCTACTGCCGGATATAATTTATTGGGTAGCTGGGGGATGGTCAGAGCGAATGTACGAGAGACCCCTTCAAGCAAAATGGCTTGAAACTCATTGTCGGGTAGACTGAGTAATGATTCAAGATAATTTATATCTATTTGAGATCCGTTCATATTTCTCTTTAAAGTTAAGGGCTTCATTAATATATAGGTCTATGATAGTCGTTTTGTTGCTACTTTGCAAAGTAGTGTTGTTTTATAGCAAATAACTGGGATTTGGTTTTTATAACTACCTCAGTAACTTTTTTTTAAAAAATTAAAATATATTTTTGTTTATTTACATGTAGTTAAAAATTTTTCCATGCTAGAGACACTAAGAATACTTTAATTGATTTTGCTTAGAAGTTGAGAAAAGACATGGATAATTTCGCTATTGTGTTGTTTTTTTGTGATTAAGGGTGGTATCAAAAGCTATAAAAGGGTATTCTAGGCTCTAAGAAACCTCAGCATAAACCCTGATGTTTCTTTATATATTATATTGTTGCATAAGTTTCCGCAGTACAAGCCATAACTCAGAAGGCATTGTTTAAGACAACTGAAGTGCAAGAACTTATGCAATAACAAGATTAGTGACTTGATAATGCTGTTGTTTTTTACAACAGAAAGGGATGTGGGCAGATCTTCTTTTGTCAATATCTCTTAATTAAGAGATGTCAGAATTAATTTTTATGTTTTTTGGAGAAACTTTAGTGAGTGTACCTTTACGTCAGCAATTAGCAGTTGGTAGCTATTTAATTAAACAAAAACTGAAAGCTGTTAAAAAATATCCTTTGGTTCTGATGTTAGAACCTTTATACCGATGTAATTTAGCCTGTGCTGGCTGTGGAAAAATTGATCACCCTGATGAAATTTTAGATAAACGTCTTTCCGTTAAAGAATGTTTGGATGCAGTCGATGAATGTAATGCGCCGATGGTTTCAATACCAGGTGGTGAGCCTTTAATTCATAAAGAAATGCCTGAAATTGTTAAAGGTATCATTGAAAGAAAGAAATTTGTTTATCTTTGTACTAACGCTTTATTATTAAAAAAGAAAATTAAAGACTATACACCATCACCGTATTTAACATTTTCTATACATTTAGATGGTAACAAAGAGCGACACGATACTTCTGTATGTCAAAAAGGTGTTTTTGATATTGCTGTAGAGGCTATTAAACTGACTTTAAGTAAAGGTTTTAGAGTGACAGTGAATTGCACCTTGTTTCAGGGTGAAAAAGCCAGTGAAGTGGCTGAATTCCTAGATTATGTGACAGAGTTAGGTGTAGAGGGTGTGACCATTGCACCTGGTTTTAGTTATGAACATGCACCGCAGCAAGATGTTTTTATTAAAGGGAAAGATGTCAAAGATTTATTTAGAGGGATTTTTGCTATCGGTAAAAAACGCCGATGGAATTTAAACCACTCAAGTTTATATCTTGATTTTTTAGCAGGCAATCAAGCGTATGAATGTACACCTTGGGGAAACCCAACTCGAAATGTTTTTGGTTGGCAAAAACCGTGTTATTTATTAGCTGATGAAGGGCATGTGGATACATTTCAAGAATTACTGGATACCACGCCTTGGGAAAAATATGGCAATGTAAATAACGAGAAATGTGCAAATTGCATGGCACATTGTGGCTATGAAGCAACAGCAGTAGAAGATATGTTATCGAACCCTCTGAAGGCTTTACTGGTCTCTGTGCGTGGCCCAAAAACAGAAGGAGATATGGTGGAGGTTGTAGCACCTGCCTATGTTGAAACTAATACAACTCAATCTATTTCTGATATTCCGATTAAAGTTGAATCGTAGTTTTCTAACTAGATATGGAAAATAGGGTGTACATTTAATATTTCATGGGCAAGGAGATAATTTTGAATTGTTTGAAAAACTATGGATTCTTACTAGGGCTTTTGATATTTTTTTCTGCTATTAATAATGCAGTTGCTATTGCTGAGTCAAAACAGACTAAAGAAGCAACAGAAAAAAGCACAGCAGAAGCAACAGAAAAAAGCACAGCAAGACAGGTTGTTAGAGACTTCCAGTTAAAACTTTTGGATGTCATGAAAAAAGGGACTATTTTAGGTTTTCAGGGGTCTTATTCTCAATTAGAACCTGCTATTGTAAAGAGTCATGATTTAACCAAGATTGTTCGGATTGTGGTGGGTAAAGAATGGAATATCTTGTCTGAAAAACAAAAAACGACGCTTAACGATGTTTTTAATCGATTAAGCATTTCAGCCTATGCATTTAATTTTAAGGAATATTCGGGTGAGTCTTTTGAATATCAATCAGAAGATAAAACGGCAAGAGGTGGTATTATTGTGCATACTCTACTGAAACTTCCTAAAGATAAGGATGTGAAGCTTGATTATATGTTGAAGAAAAAAGGAGAGAGTTGGCGAATAATTAATATCATCGCTAACGGCGTAAGTGATTTAGCACTAAAAAGATCGGAGTATACAAGTATTCTCAAGCGAGACGGATTTGAAGCTTTGATTGCAAAAATTAACGAAAAAATTGATAATTACGCAAAACGATAAGAATAGGGTATCCATTATGTTCATACATTTACAAAAGAAAGGGTTTTTAACTGCATTTTCTGCTCCATTATTACTAATAATAATGTCACTTTTATTATCGGGTTGTGCAGGTAATAAAGCGATTGATGGCGACCCTAGTTCGATAGAAATCTCAGATAGTAAAGCGATTGATGACCCTTTTTTGGTAGAACTCTCAGAATCTGATCCTTATGAGGAGATCAACCGTAAAATTTTTAAGTTTAATGAAGGCGTTGATAAATATATTGCTAATCCTCTCTCAGAGGCTTATCTCTATATAACACCACGATTTGTGCGAACAAGTATTGCTAATTTTTTCAATAACCTTAAAGACATTAATGTGGTCATTAATGATGTTTTACAAGGAAAATTGCAACAGGGCATGGAGGATTCTGGTCGGTTTTTACTGAATACTACGGCAGGTTTTGCGGGCATCATTGATGTTGCTACCGAAGTTGGGTTGGAAAGACATGAAGAAGATTTTGCTCAGACATTGGCAGTATGGGGAACTCCAAAAGGGCCTTATTTAGTTTTACCCCTACTTGGTCCAAGTACCAGCCGAGGTATTCCTGGAAGTATATTTGATACGGCTGCAAACCCCGCAACATACGTTGGCGCTCCTATTCAACTCATTCAAATGTTGAATGCCAGATCCAATGCAAAAGGTGCGCTGAAGTTTATTGATGAAGCTGCTTTGGATCCCTATGTCTTTATCAGAGAATCTTTTTTGCAGCATCGTAAACATTTAGTCACAGATGGCAACTCTGAAATTACTGATGATGTGATGGCACTAGAAGATGATTTTTATGATGACGATGAGTTGTTAGATGAAGTTGACATTACAAAAACTAAAGTAGATAAGGTAATGGAGAAACAAGAAGTAGAAATTCCAACGCTGCAACCAGGCTAAAACTAATGTGCAAGAAGTAGAGGAAATGCCTGAGGATTATAACTTAAAACTAATTACTGATCTGGGTGGTTTTAGAAAAGCCTCGGAATCATTTGATGGTGCTGTAAAGTCCCTTGATACATCATCGCCTTTTGAACAAGCTGGCGAGAAAATAGAAAAATTAAGGGCATCTGAACACGCTTATTTTCTGCTTATATAGAAAGCCTACATACTTAGTCAACCCTTAAAAATACAACAACCATCTGATTTGTAACAATAAATTAAAAAAACCATAGAAAAAACAAGCAGTATTTGGTAAAATAACGGCTATTTCTTGGTCGTTTTTCTGATAAAACCTACTAACAAAATCAACCCCAAACAGAGCAACTAAACCTCTTTTATTCAGAGTTATTTGTTGAATAGGGTATAAAAGCCGCTTCACTCCCTCCGTCATTCCTGCATGTTCTAAGCAGGAATCCAGATATTGTCTTAAAAGCCAACCTTTTTGATTTTTATTTGGGGTTAACTTTTAGCTTAGTTCGCAGCCTTTGGGGTCTTATCCCCAAACTCCCACCATTCAAACAAAAACAAATCAATTTAACCATTATTTTGCATAATCCACATCAAATGGCTACCAGACTTTAACACCATAAGAAATCACCAAAAATCAAGGAGTCTTTAGTCCTGAGTCTTTAGTCCTGAGTCCTGAGTCCTGAGTCCTGAGTCCTGAGTCCTGAGTCTTTAGTCTTTAGTCTCTAGTCTCTAGTCTCTAGTCTCTAGTCCTTAGTCCTTAGTCTTGAGTCTTGAGTCTTGAGTCTTGAGTCTTGAGTCTTGAGTCTTGAGTCTTGAGTCTTGAGTCTTGAGTCTTGAGTCTTGAGTCTTGAGTCCTGACTCCTTAACAGTTATAGCGTTAAGGCGTTGCAGAATTTCAAATACATGCCTTTAATTTATATAGCATATCCAATGCCTGTTTTGGGCTTAAATCATCAGGTCTTATTTCTTCCAGTAAACAGACAGCGGGATGAGAATCTTTTGATAAAAATAAATCTAACTGATTTGTTTCTGATTCGGTTTGCTGAACTAGACAAGCACTATCTTCAAGTTGTTGCAATTTGCTTTTAGCATTGTTGATTACCGATTGAGGAACACCTGCCAAAGATGCCACTTGTAAGCCATAGCTCTGGCTGGCAGGACCTTTTTTAACGGCATGTAAAAAAACAATTTTATTGCCATGCTCTATAGCATCCAGATGTACATTATGAATATTTTTATGTTCATCGGCTAATGATGTTAATTCAAAGTAATGGGTGGCAAATAAAGTAAATGCTTTAGTTTCTCTGGAAAGATGAACAGCGCAAGCCCAGGCTAGAGAAAGTCCATCAAAAGTACTGGTTCCACGTCCAATTTCATCCATTAAAATAAGGCTATTTGCAGTTGCATTGTGCAGGATATTAGCTGTTTCAGACATTTCAACCATGAAGGTTGAGCGCCCACTGGCCAAGTCGTCTGATGCGCCAATACGAGTAAAAATTTTATCAATAGGGCCGCAGTTGGCCGATTTTGCAGGTACAAAACAACCAATGTGCATCATTAATACAATCAGTGCAGTTTGTCGCATATAGGTTGATTTACCCCCCATATTAGGGCCGGTAATAATAAGCATTTTACGTTGCTTATTAAAATGCACATCATTAGCAACAAAGGGTATATCTGAAACTTGTTCAACAACAAGGTGTCTGCCGTCTTCAATTTCAAGACCTGATTTCTCAGATAATACAGGTTGACATAAATTTAAAGTTTCTGCTCTTTCAGCAAAAGTAAGTAAAACATCAAGTTCAGCTAATGTAGATGCACATTGCTGTAATGTCGATAAATGCGCATTGATAAGATTCAATAACTCATCATATAAAGCTTTTTCAAAAACCAATGATTTTCCTTTGGCACTTAATACCTTATCTTCAAATGATTTTAGCTCAGCAGTGATGTAGCGTTCGACATTTTTTAATGTTTGTTTGCGAGTATAATGATTAGGCACTTTCTCGCTATGTAATCGCGATACTTCAATATAATAACCATGCACTCGATTGTAATTTACTTTTAAGTGAGTAATGCCCGTGAGTTCTTTTTCACGATTTTCCATGTCGATCAAAAACTGGTCAGCATTTTGGCTTAAATCCCGTAAATCATCCAGTTCCTGGTTATAACCGCTAGCGATAACACCACCATCTCTGATTAAAACGGGTGGGTTATCAATGATCGCCAACTGAAGTAAAGCCAGCAATTCGGGTTGTTCCTGCGTTTTTTGTTTGATGTTTTCAATATGTGGATTATCTATATCTACTAATTGGCTTTGTAATTGTGGCAAAATGTTTAGTGTATTGCGTAATACAACTAAATCCCGAGGTCGAGCAGATTTTAATGCGACACGAGAACTGATGCGTTCAATATCACCTACTTGTCGTAAAATAGATTGAATTTCAATAAAGCGTTGGTTTTGCATGAAACTGTTAATGCAAGCAAATCGTCCATTAAGAATAATGTGAGAGCGAAGAGGGCGATTAATCCAGCGTCGTAAACAACGACTTCCCATAGCAGTGGCTGTTTTATCCATAACACCAAAGAGGGTAAATTGAAGTTGTCCGCTGGGGTGGCTGTCTAGTTCCAGATTTCTGCGGCTACTTGCGTCTAAAGCAATACTTTCATCAAGGTGTTCAATAGAGATGCCTTGTACATGAGGCAGAACGGTTTGCTGTGTATCTTTGACATATTGCAACAAACAGCCAGCCGCACAAACCGCAGAGCTTAAATCCTGACAACCAAAGCCATTGAGATCATGGGTATTAAATTGGTTTAGGATTAATTGTGTAGCACTTTCAAGTTCAAAATGCCAAGGTGGTCTTCTGCATAAACCGCTTCGATCTTTTAATTGAGAAGGGAGGGTAAGGTCTTCACTAAATAATAATTCCGCAGGGTTTAATCGTTCAATTTCTGCCAGTAATTGTTGTTCATATTTAACTTCTTGTAAAATAAAATGCCCGCTAGCAAGATCAAGGCAGGCAATACCGATAGCCTGGGAATAAGTGCAAATTGCTACTAAAAAATTATCTTTTCGGTCTTCTAGCAATGCTTCGTCGGTGACAGTTCCTGGTGTTACTGTTCTCATCACTTTACGTTCTACAAGACCTTTGCTGGTAGCAGGGTCTCCGACTTGTTCGCAAAATACAATAGACTCACCATATTTGACCAGTTTGGCAACATAAGCTTCAGCGGCGTGATGAGGAATCCCAGCCATAGGAATAGGCTGACCTGTAGATTGTCCTCTGCTGGTCAGGGTGATATTTAATAACCCAGAGGCCTTTACAGCATCATCAAAAAATAATTCATAAAAATCACCCATGCGGTAAAAAACCAAGGTATCTGGGTGTTGGGACTTGATGCGTAAATATTGTTGCATCATTGGAGTATGTTGGCTTGCGTTTTTTTGGGGGGTAGGCATACTGTTATTCTATCAAATAAATAGTTTATTGAATGATGGATAAAGAATTGGTTAAGTTGGCTAGACAATTGGGTGAATCATTAAAACACAAAGGGCTAAAGCTTGTAACTGCTGAGTCTTGTACTGGTGGAGGACTTGCTCAAGCAATAACAGATATTGCCGGAAGCTCTGCCTGGTTTGATAGAGGCTTTATCACTTATAGTAATCAGTCTAAAATTGAAATGTTGCAGGTAAAACAGGTTTCATTAGAAAAATATGGTGCAGTTAGCAAACAGGTTGCATTAGAGATGATTGACGGTGCATTAGAAAATAGTGATGCAGATATAGCTGTTGCTGTTACAGGTATTGCTGGCCCCACTGGTGGTTCTGAGCAAAAACCAGTTGGGACTGTTTATATCGCTTTTAAAATAAAAAACAAGAAAAAGCAGTGTGTTAGGCGATTTCTTTTGGGGGATCGGGGTAATATTAGAAAGCAAGTTATAAAAGATGCAATGTTTATTTGTTTGCATGAGGTTTTTGATGACGGAGATTTATTCAATAATGATAATGTGACATAAGGCAACGCACAAGACGGGTTGTTTGTTTGTTGTGCGCTGCCTAAGTTATACCCTATTAAATAAATATACTAATATAGTGCTTATATTAGCTCATAAGGTGATAGTATGAGCGCTACATTGGTGTATTTATTTGTTGAATATGGTATTAATGTAAACAGGGCTATTTATTTTTATATTCTTGATAGATAAGATATTTAGGTATTATCCTAGGTGGAAAATATTAGGAAAAGACAGTGTTAAATTTTATTTATCAGTTGGCACGGGTTATGTTATTTCTACAATGAGTTACACTCAAAATTAATTTTTATCCAGGAAAAATCATGAAAAAAATACAACAAGGTTTTACATTAATTGAATTGATGATCGTTGTTGCGATTATCGGTATTCTAGCTTCTATCGCGATTCCTACTTATCAGGATTATATTATTAGAGCAAAAGTAATGGAAGGTTTCAGTTTAGCAACGACTGCAAAATTAGCGGTCAATGAAAACGCTATATTTGGTAATGACCTTGATTCTGGTTATACAGAAATTGATGCAACTGATATTGTTGATTCGATTACCATCGATGCTACAAATGGTAAAATTAAAATAACCTATAAAAATGTTATTGCTGCTGATGGTAAAAATGTCTTAGAACTGGCTCCAACATCTGATGGTAAGCTTATTAGCAAGGGAGTAGTACCAGTAGGAGGGATTAAATGGGTGTGCAAAGGTAAGGATGATGGGGATGAGGATGGGGATGGGGATGAGGATGAGGATGGGGATGAGAATGGGGGTGAGGATAGCGTAACTACAGCCACAACACTGCTTTCTAAATACCTTCCTGCAAACTGTCGTTAATATATTAGCAAGTCAATAACGTCCCTTTTTAGAGGCGTTATTTTATTGCGCTTAAAAGGGTTTAGATTTTCAATTAACTTGGTATTCAGAGAATTGAAAAAGGATATAAAGTGGAGAAAAATACAAAAGGCTTCACATTAATTGAGGTAATTTGCAATATTTGAGTATAAATTTAGATGTTTTGATTTACCTTAGTAGTATCTTACCTTACAATTCAACAGTGGTTGATTAACAATAATAATACTGGGCACATAAAAGTGATGTAGGGCGGATTTTTATTCGTATTTTAGCAAGCATTGACAGGCGAAAGTCCGCTCACAGTGTAGACTGCATTTTTATCGTGTCCACTCACATCTGGAGATACTATGTTTAAAATTCATTTATTGGTAATTGCTCTTGCATTTATCAGTTCTACCTCTGTTGCTTTAGCCCAAGCACTACCAGCGAAAGCACCTGCACCAGCCAATAACCCTACAACTTCACAAAAAGTTGCTTTAGGACAAATACTTTTCCATGACCCGCGTATGTCTTCTTCGGGTACAGTTTCCTGTGCTTCTTGTCATAATACCATGTTAGGCGGTGAGGATAACCGTGGTGGCTCTGTCGGTGTCGGTGGTCAAGTGGGCGGTCGTAGTGCGCCAACAGTGTGGAATGCTGCTTTTAATACTGTTCAATTTTGGGACGGACGTGCAGTCAGCTTAGAAGATCAGGCGGCAGGCCCTGTGACCAACCCAATTGAAATGGGTATGAAAAACTGGGATGCTGTGGTCAAGCGTCTAAAGAGTATTGACGGCTATGAAGCGCTGTTTGAAAAAGCATTTGGTAAAAACTCAATTTCTAAAGACAATGCGACCAAAGCGATTGCTGCTTACGAAAGAACATTGATCACGCCTAATAGTGCTTTTGATAAATATGTTAAAGGTGATAAAAAAGCATTAACTGGACAACAGATTCGCGGTATGAACTTGGCCGTTGATATAGGTTGTACAGGTTGTCATAGTGGTCCTGCTTTTAATGGGCCAGGAAGCTTTCAAAAATTCCCTGTGATTAGTAATGGTTCAATTCAGGCACAATTTAAGCTTAAAAAAGATAAAGGTCTGGCTGAAGTTACCGGTAAAAAAGCAGATGAGTTTTTCTGGAAAGTACCCACATTAAGGAATATTGCTTTAACTGCACCTTATTTTCATAATGGTAAAGTTAAAACTTTAGATAGAGCCGTAAAAATAATGGCTAAAATGCAATTAGGAAAAGACTTATCTGATGATGAAGCGGATGATATAGTTGCCTTTTTAGGGGCATTGACAGGTCAGTTTCCGAAACAATCCATGCCTGTTTTGCCTGCTTATTCTGGAAAAACATTTAATTAAAAGTTAAAGAAAATAAATGTTTTACTAGGATTTAATGTGGTGATTAGGTTGGAATCAAGTATAATACCCATTTTTTTTTAACAAGCTGAAAAGCATAGGATGCTAACAAGAATAAAAAGAGCCGTATGCGATTTTATCCTATACGGCTCTTTTTTATAGATCTTACAAGTTAAATGTAACAATAATAATTAATAAGATGGTTTTTCACTGGCCCATTCGGGTTTATTACGAAGACACCGATGCGGGTGGAATAGTATTTTACGCTAACTATTTAAAGTTTTTTGAACGTGCCAGGACTGAAATGTTACGCGAATTGGGTTTTGAACAAGATCAGTTAAGGAGTGAACAAAACTTAATTTTTGCGGTTAGATCGGTTCAAATTGATTATTTAAAGTCTGGGCATTTTAATGAATTACTTAATATTAGTGCTGAAATAACGCTACTAAAAAAAGCGAGTCTTAATTTTGAGCAGATAGCTTCACTCGATGGTACAGCATTATGTAGAGCTAATGTAAGGATTGCCTGTTTGCAAGCTGACACCATGATACCTAAAAAAATTCCAGCTTTTATATTACAAAAATTACACAATGACTAACGATTTATCAATTTTTTATCTTGTGACAAATGCCAGTTTTGTTGTGCAATTTGTCATGTTTATTTTGTTGATGGCTTCAGTGCTGTCATGGACATTTATTTTTTTCAAGAGTAAGGCGTTAAATCAGGCATTTAAAGTGACTGATGAATTTGATAAAGCATTCTGGTCGGGAGTTGATTTGGCTACACTGTATAAGAAGTTAACTACTCAAGGTTTTGAAGCAGAAGGGATAGAAAAAATATTTTTAGCAGGATATAAAGAATATTCCAGAATGAGCCAAAAAGACGGTATAGACCCTGTTGTTCAGGTGGAAAATGCAGAAAGAGTGATGAAAATAGAATTGACCAAGGAAGTGGATAAACTGGATGAAACACTTTCTTTTCTTGCTACGGTTGGTTCAACCAGTCCTTATGTAGGTTTATTTGGTACCGTGTGGGGGATTATGAATTCATTTCGCGCGTTAGGTGATGTTAAACAAGCGACATTAGCACATGTGGCACCTGGTATTGCAGAGGCATTAATAGCCACAGCTATCGGTTTATTTGCTGCCATTCCAGCGGTCGTCGCATATAATCGTTTTACCACTAGACTAGATAGACTGGCTGGGCGTTATCAACTATTTGTGGATGAGTTTGTCGTTTTATTGCAGAGACAGGCGCACAATATATGAGCCGTGGCACTAGAGGCAGAAAACCAATGGCTGAGATTAATGTTGTACCTTACATTGATGTCACTTTGGTTTTATTGATTATTTTTATGATTACCGCACCTTTGGTACAAACGGGAGTAGATGTTGATTTACCTCAGGCAGATACAGTAGCAGTAGAACAAAAGCATGAGCCTCCTGTTATTGTTTCTGTGGATAAATCAGGTCTGTTTTACATTGACATTGGCGAAAGTGAATATAAAGCGGTCAGCGCTGAAGTATTGTTGAGGAGAGTAAGAGCAGTATTAAGGAATAAACCCGACACTCAGATTTATATCAGAGGTGATCATGCGGTTGAATACGGAAAAGTAGTCACAGTGATGGCAGCTTTAAAAAATGTAGGCGTACCTAGCGTTGGATTGATGACTCAATCATTCCAATAAGATGAATAACTATCAAAAATTCGGCCTTTCTTTTATCTTGGCTTTGACTTTGCACTTAGCTATTTTAGCGATGTTTGGTATTGATTTTAACAATGAGCCTGAAGTTATTAAAGTAAACCTATTACCAGAACTTATTCGGGCTTCTGTTTTGGATGATGAAAAAGTACAAGAAGAGGCTATTCGGTTAAAGAAAAATGAAAAAAATAAGCGTTTAAAAAAGCAAAAACAGCAACAGGAATTAGATAATAATCTAGAAATACAACAGCAACTTTTGCAGAACATCAAGAAAAAAAGAGAACTGGAAGAGAAAAAAGCCAAGGCACTGGAAAATAAAGCTAAAAAGCTAGCACGTAAACAAAAAGAACAAGAGCTGAAACAACAAAAAGCAATTGAAGCTGCCAAAAAAGCCAAAATTAAAAAACAACAAGAGGCTGAAGCAAAGAAAAACAAAGAAAGGCAAATAGCCGAACAAAAAAAGAAAAAAGAATTATTGGCAAAACAACAAGCTAAAGCCGCACAAAAACAGGCACTACTGGATAAGCAAGTAACTGATGAAAAAGCCAGAGCAGAGAGCGATAGGCAAGCCACTATTTCTGCAACAGTAGCGATTCAGAAAAAGGTGATTAATCGTTGGATTAAACCCGTTTTATCAGCCAAAGGAATGAATTGCACTGTGCGTGTTAAATTGTTACCTGGTGGTGATGTCATGAATGTTACTGTGATTAAAAGTAGTGGTGACGATGTTTTTGACCGTTCAGCAGAAAATGCTGTTCGTAAAGCATCACCGCTTCCTGTACCTAAAAATAGAGCGTTATTTGCAAAACGATTTAGATTATTTACCTTTAGGTTTAGGCCATAAAATTAATATTTTATATCGAATCTTTGTGTTATTAATGGTTTAAAGACCCATATTAATTTATGCCAATATTATTTAGAAAAATTCTATTCATCAGCTTTCTGGTTTTATACCCTGCTTTTTCTCGTGCCGAGTTGGTTATTGAAATCACTAGAGGTGTGGAAAAGGCTGTTCCTATTGCAATTGTTCCTTTCGGCTGGCAAGGAAATACACTTCATGCGCCGATTAATTTAGTCGCAGTGATTAAGGCAAACTTAAGTCGTAGTGGGGTTTTTAAGCCTTTGGCTGAGACAGATATGTTGGCTCAACCTACTGATGCTAAAAAAGTGAGGTATAGAAATTGGCAGGCATTAGGTCAAGACTATTTAGTTATAGGTCAAGTGAGTGAAGTCGCTGGACGCTACCGAATACAATTTCAATTATTTGATGTCTATAAAAGAGAGGAAATTCTAAGCTACCGATTATTAGTTGCTGAACAAGAATTAAGAAGATCTGCACATCATATTAGTGATTTAGTGTATGAAAAATTAACCGGTAAAAAAGGCGTGTTTAGTACGCATCTTGCTTATATTACAAGTACTTCTGTAGAGTCCAACAAAAAACGCTATAAATTACTCGTGGCTGATGTCGATGGGTTTAACCCAAAAACGATAGTATCTTCTTTTGAACCGTTAATGTCGCCTACTTGGTCACCTGATGGTAAACAAATTGCTTATGTTGCATTTGAAAACAGACATTCAGTCATATTTATACACACTTTAGCAACAGGGAAAAAATTAAAAGTTGCTTCATTTAAGGGGATTAATGGTGCACCTGCTTTTTCACCAGATGGTAAGCGATTGGCAATGACATTATCAAAGGATGGTAGCCCTGATATTTATGTTCTAAATTTGGCGAGTGGAGATTTGTTAAAAGTGACTAAAAGTTATGGCATTGATACTGAAGCAACCTGGTCTCCAGATGGTCAATTTATTGTTTACACATCAAATCGTGGTGGAAAACCTCAATTATATAAAATTTCTAGTCGAGGAGGGGGTAGTCCGAGGCGTATTACATTTGATGGTGATTATAATGCCAGAGGACAACTCTCTGCAGATGGTAAAAGTTTAGCGATGGTGCATGCTAATCGTGGTGATTATCGAATAGCTGTGATGGATATGGCGACTGGGTTAATGAATGTGTTAACAGCGGGTAGATTTGATGAGTCGCCCAGTTTTTCACCGAATGGCGATATGATTTTGTTCGCCTCTAAAAATAGCGCCAGAAAAGGTGTTTTAACAGCTGTTTCTATTGATGGAAGAATGCAGCAAAATATGGGTTTTGATAGTGGTGATGTGCGTGAACCAGCTTGGTCACCCTAAAAAAGGACTAAGGATTCAATAAATATTGCTTGCTAGACTATTCATGTAATCTATGGTTCTAGCTAAAATAGAGCGTATTGAGTATAAAGTGTATAATAAATTGATTAAATATTACTTCAAGGGATAAACAAAAAGATGAGAATAAATAAAACGATAGTAGTTTTTATAATGAGTACGGCTATTTTATCAGCTTGTAGTTCTACAGAAGAAAAAGACCAAAGTCTTTTAGATAGTGATATTTTCACTGAGGAAACTGATACTTATCAAAATGAAATGGACCTTTCAGGTGAGCAAATTGGTCTGGAATCAGGATCAGAATCAGATCCTCGTTTTAGTGACCCTACAAACCCTTTGTCTAAGAAAACTATTTATTTTATGTATAACAGTAGTCAGGTTCAGCAGGAATTTATTCCTGTTATTGCGGCTCATTCTCAATATTTTCTGGATAACCCTTCTGAACGTATCATTTTAGAAGGACATGCAGATGAGAGAGGTTCTAGGGAATATAATATTGCCTTAGGTGAGCAACGAGCCAAGTCTATTTTAAGAATGATAAAGGTGCAAGGAGTCTCAAATAATCAAGTCGAGATCGTAAGTTATGGTGAAGAAAAACCTGCATCAAATGGTATGGGTGAGGTCGCTTGGCAACTGAATCGCCGAGTAGAAATTGTATATCTAGGTCGGTAAATGAAAAAAATAGCAATTATAGTTTTGTGTGCCTGTTCAAGCGTCTATGCTGAGCCCAGAGTACTACCTCCTGTTATTGATAACTCAACTTATCCTGCTACTTCGGCAAGCCGTGCTTCAACAAATCCAACAGATCTAACAACTTCAACAACTTCAACAACTTCAAATAATACTATATACGAAGTGTTGGAGCGTTTGGAGCAATTACAAATTGAGATTCAACAGCTTAGAGGTATTGTTGAATATCAGTCTCAAACCATTGTGGACTTGAAAAAACGCCAAGGTAATATTTATTCAGATTTGGATTTGAGAATACAGGAGTTATCAGATGTTTCTGCAAGAATAAGTCAACTTGTAGTAAACCAAAAAAATGCTGACACGACCAGAGATAACTCTATGGTGGTAGCAACAAATAGTCAAAGAGTGATGCAACATCCAGTGGCAATGACTAACACTTCAGCTGACACGACCAGAGATAACTCTATGATGGTAGCAACAAATAGTCAAAGAGTGATGCAACATC
>QPIL01000098.1 GCA_003666325.1 Methylococcales symbiont of Iophon sp. n. MRB-2018 | reverse complement strand
CGATTGTCTGGAACAATCTCTGCTGACTGCCAAGGATGGTGGAAATGCAGTAAGATTGTCTGGAACAATCTCTGCTGACTGCCAAGGATGGTGGAAATGCAGTAAGATTGTCTGGAACAATCTCTGCTGACTGCCAAGGATGGTGGAAATGCAGTAAGATTGTCTGGAACAATCTCTGCTGACTGCCAAGGATGGTGGAAATGCAGTAAGATTGTCTGGAACAATCTCTGCCCATGCACCAGTTAAGACAGTATCTTGATTTCTGCTTAGAACATGCAGGAATGACGGAGGGAGTGAGGTGTATCTTATACCCTATTCAACAAATAACTCTGAATGAAAGAGGTTTAGTTACCCTGTGTTTGGGCTTGATTTTGTTAGCCTGTTTTTATCAGCAAAACGACCAAGAAATAAGTGTTATTCTACCAAATATTGCTTATTTGTCTATGGTTTTTATTGTGTTTATTGTTATAAACCAAATGGTTATGGTGTTTTTAAGGGTTGACTAATAACTAAAGCAAACAACTCCACTCTCTACACAAACTTCTAGCAAAACCATCCTCATCTAGTATTTCATTCCAAGTCTGCCCCATTATCTATCGGTTTAGTGTGTTATTGTTTTTTTTGAATTTGGCATTACTCCCTCCGTCATTCCTACATATTTTAAGCAGCCCAAGTGTTTAAAACGGGTCTATCAATTCTATAATCTCACCCAGAGTGAAATCAGTAACATTAACTGATCATGCGCTTATAACTTAAATTTAGGTTGTAATATAATTACTATTCTTGACATAATCACCTACCTTTTCAATTTATTTGGAAAATACCATGAGCAACCAACAAATACAAAGCACTTCACTGTTAAATAATAATGTGTTTAAAGCGTTATCTGCATTCACTTTTATTTTATTAGTCATTTATTTAGTTTCTATGTTTATACTGCCAGATTCTGGTGACACTATTATCGTTGTTGCCGCAGCTTTTGGTGCTTATATGGCATTAAATATTGGCGCTAATGATGTTGCCAATAATGTAGGTCCCGCTGTTGGCTCCAAAGCCCTGACATTATTTGCTGCCATTACTATAGCCGTGATATTTGAAGCGGCAGGGGCTTTGCTTGCTGGCGGAGATGTTGTCAACACTATCAAAAAGGATATTATTGACCCAGCACTTATTGCAGATTCCAAAACCTTTATTTGGATCATGATGGCTGCATTACTAGCGGCTGCTATTTGGTTAAATATTGCAACCGCGTTAAACGCCCCTGTTTCAACCACCCATTCCATTGTTGGTGGGGTATTAGGTGCGGGGGTAGCTGCTGGCGGTATGGGTATTGCTAACTGGTCTGTTTTCGGTAAAATTGCCGCCAGTTGGGTGATCTCACCTTTATTTGGAGGCATTATTGCCGCCTCTTTTTTATACCTGATAAAACGAACCATTACTTATAAAGCAGATAAAATTGTGGCAGCAAAAAGAATTGTCCCACTTCTTATTAGTTTAATGGCTTGGGTATTTTCTACTTACCTGCTTTTAAAAGGACTTAAAAAAATATGGGAAGTTGATATTTTTGTTGCAGGAGGCATTGGCTTTGCCATTGCTGTCATTGTTTTTTTTATTATTTCTCCCATCATAAAAAAATCCGCTATACAATTAAAGAACTCAAAATCAGGGGTTAATCGTTTATTTACTATCCCTCTTATTTGTTCTGCTGCCTTATTATGTTTTGCCCATGGAGCTAATGATGTTGCTAATGCTGTTGCCCCTTTAGCCGCTATAAATGATGCTGTTTTAAACGCGGGCATTGCCGCTAAAGCATCTATTCCACTATGGGTTATGTTAGTTGGTGCTATAGGTATATCTACAGGCTTGGCACTCTATGGCCCTAAACTGATACGCACCGTCGGCTCTGAAATAACTGGTCTCACTAAAATACGTGCCTTTTGTGTGGCTATGGCTGCCGCTATTACCGTGATTATTGCAAGTCAATTAGGGCTGCCTGTAAGTTCCACTCACACAGCAGTCGGTGCTATTTTTGGTGTGGGTTTTCTGCGTGAATATTTAAAACATAGTAATGCCAAAAGAATTGCTGAAATCAGAGAGCACCATAAAAGTCATGCCCCCGATGAAGTAGATAAAGTGCTTAAAGAATTTGAACAAGCTTCAATCAAAGAAAAAGCGCAAATACTCTTTAATCTAAAGAAGACGAATATACTTTTTACTAAAAAAGAACGTAGCAGCCTGAAAAAGGTTTACAAAAAAGAATTAGTCAAGCGTTCTCATCTCTATAAAATTGCAACAGCCTGGATTATTACAGTCCCTCTATCAGCGTTGCTAGCCGCATTTTTATATTTTACTATCCGTGGTTTTATGCTCCCTTAGGATAAATAAATTGTAGCCAAAGTACCATGTTTAGGGATGTTTTGAATTTTATGTAATTTAATCTGCATACAACGATGATTTTTTCTAATGAAAATGATATGATTTCACCACTTAATTTTTGACTATTTATAAGCAATGTCGACAGACACTGAAACTCCGACTTATACAAAATCAGCTTTAGAATTTAAAAGCACTTCTTTTAGCGTACCAATTCTTGTCATTTTTAACGCTGAACTGGTACAACTAGAGTGCCAAATAGAACAAAAAATTGCTCAGGCCCCAGAGTTTTTTAAAAACTTACCCATTCTTGTTGACTTGCAAACTTGCAACCATCAGCAACAAAAAGTTGATTTATCAGCATTGATAAAATACCTACGGAACAAAAAAATATTCCCGATTGGTATTTGTGGTGGTAACAAAAAACAAAATAAACTGGCATTAGAACTCAACATTCCTTCTCATACTGTTCAAAGAAATAGTGCAGCAGCAACAGACGCATCTCTAAAACTAAACACTACCAATATAGAAAAAAGCAACGAAAACTCCTCGTCTGAAATCACACCTCCTGTGGAAAACATGCTCATTACCCAGCCTATTCGCTCTGGTCAACGTGTCTATGCAAAAGGTGATTTAACTATATTATCCCATGTAAGTGCAGGCGCTGAAGTCATGGCTGAAGGTAATATACATGTATATGGCGCCCTAAGAGGCAGGGCTTTGGCAGGTGTACAAGGCAACACTAACAGCAGAATTTTTTGTTCTGAACTACATGCTGAACTGGTTTCTATTGACGGACACTATAAAATAAATGGGGAAATAGACAAGGGGATAAGTAGCAATCCCGCACAAGTCTATTTACAAAATCAAAAACTAATTATCAAAAACCTGTAATATCAGGCAATTACCATTTTCAAGAAGTAAAATTTTTTCTCAACAGATTAATTCTTACTCCTTCTGACCTTTATGTAGAGGATAAAAAATTGGCTAGAATTATTGTCGTAACATCTGGAAAAGGTGGCGTTGGTAAAACAACGACAAGTGCTGCAATCGCAATGGGCTTGGCTAAAAAAGGTCATAAAACAGCCGTTATTGATTTTGACGTGGGCTTGCGTAATCTGGATTTAATTATGGGTTGTGAGCGTCGGGTTGTTTATGACCTGATCAATGTTATCACTGGAGAAGCCACTTTGCGCCAAGCCTTGATTAAAGATAAACGCTGCAATCAACTATTTATACTCCCTGCTTCTCAAACACGAGATAAAGATGGCCTAACAAAAGAAGGTATAGGTAAAATACTAGAAGAGCTAGCCAAGGACTTTAAATATATCGTTTGTGATTCACCTGCTGGCATTGAACGTGGCGCAAATCTAGCCATGTACTTTGCTGATGATGCCTTTGTCGTTACCAATCCCGAAGTCGCATCAGTAAGGGATTCTGATCGTATGCTAGGTATTTTAGCGAGCAAATCTCGTCGCTCTGAAAATGATGAAGAACCTATCAAAGAATATTTATTACTCACACGTTATTCTCCTGAGCGAGTAAAAATTGGAGAAATGTTAAGCGTAGAAGACGTTCAGGACATTCTTTCTTTACACTTATTAGGCGTTATTCCTGAATCAAAGTCTGTTTTAACCGCATCAAACGCTGGAACTCCTGTTATTTTAGATGAAGAAAGCGATGCTGGTCAGGCATACGCTGATGTCGTAGCACGTTATTTAGGCGAAGATAAACCTCATCGTTTTATTGATGAAGAGAAAAAAGGCTTGTTTAGAACAATTTTTGGGAGTAAATAATGAGTCTATTGGATTATTTTAGATCATCAAAACCAGGTTCAGCTTCACTGGCAAAAGAACGTCTGCAAATTCTTGTCGCCCATGATCGTATATCAAGAAACCAACCTTCTTATATCCCTAAACTTCAACAGGAATTACTTGCTGTGATTCAAAAATACGTTAACGTTGGGAAAGATGCTATTTCTATCAACTATGAACAAAATGATAATCAAGAAACGCTTGAACTTGACATTACCTTGCCAGATAAGTCTAGGCAAAACAACTAAATTTTTAACAATATAATATAGGAAAAAAATGACTAATACTATTGGCTTTGCTGCTGGAAAAATATGGGAATACTTAAATAACAATGATGCAACCAGTGTTTCAAAAGTGACCAAAGAAACAGGTTTAAGTAAAAATGATGTCCAAAGAGCTATTGGCTGGCTGGCTAAAGAAGATAAACTTAACATTGAAATGGACGGTCGAACTGAATTATTATCTTTGAAGTAGTTTTCAGGTCTTTATGGGTTATTCTGTAGATTGCATTGAATTTGTAATTTACCCAATATACTATTCCAATCTACAGAATTAAATCCCTCTCACAATAGAAATATTGTAGCTAAGCCCAAAAATGCCAAAAAGCCAATACAATCAGTCACCGTGGTTAGTAAGACACCACCTGCCAATGCAGGGTCAATACCTAACTTATCAAGTATCAACGGAATTCCTGCACCAGCTATTGAAGCACAGGCTAGGTTTATAACTAATGCAACACCTAATGTTATCCCTAAATCAGTACTTTGAAAAGCAATGCTGGCAATAACAGCAACAACAGTTGCCCAAGTAATGCCATTGACAATACCCACAGAAAATTCTTTTATTAATAGCTGTCTAGCGTTTGCCGAACTCACCTGTCTTAATGCCAAGCCTCTAACTACCAGCGTCAATGTTTGACTTCCTGCTATCCCCCCCATACTTGCTACAATAGGCATCATCACCGCCAACGCAACAATTTGCTCCAAAGTTGCCGCAAATAAACCTATCACCCACGATGCTAAAAATGCAGTCACTAAATTGACACCTAGCCAAACTGCACGTCGTTTAGCACTGGTCATAACAGGGGCAAACATATCTTGCTCTTCATCCAGACCAGCCATACTCATTATCGAGTAATCCGCTTTTTCTCTAATGATACCGACTACATCATCAATAGTAATACGCCCCATTAAACGACCATTTTCTCTAACTACAGGTGATGATAACATTTGACGTTGCTCAAACATTATAGCAACATCAGCAGCAGACATTTTATAGGGAATCCCTTTCACCTTAGCATCCATAGTATCTGATACCTTTGCTTTCGGGTCATGAATGAGTAGATTAGCTAAAGATAAAACACCTTGTACCCTATCTGCACGATCTACAACAATTAAATTGTCTGTAGAAGAGGGTATCATCATACGTTTACGCAAGTAACGCACTACAACATCAAGCGTTACATCAGATCTTATCGTCAAAACATCCAATGACATTAATCCACCCGCAGTATGTTCATCATACGCCAGTGTGGACTCAAGCCTGTTTCGTTCATGTATCCCCATGGCTTCCATAACTTCTGATAACAAAGGCTCAGGTAACACATGTAATAAATCTGCCATAGCGTCCGATTCAAGGTTTTCCGTTGCCTTAATTAAATCTTTTCTATCGGTAATTTTAAGTAAACTCTGCCCTACTTCGGTATCCACTCTAATCAGGATTTCTCCCATCACATTAGGGGGAATCACATTCCAAATCATTTTTCTTTGTGCTTCATCTAAAGACTCAAGAACATGAGCTGTGTCTACAGGATAAGATGAATGAATAAGATTTCTTATTTCAACCTGAGTACCGCTTTCCAATAACCCTTTTATCTGGGTTAATAGGTCTTTTTGTTCTGCGTTTTCAATAGATGATGACATAAGTAAATATATAAAAAGTAAAAAATGATCGTGCTATTTTTCTATGCTCTATCTTTCATAACGCTTAAATTCAGCGTGCTACGAAACAGTCCGCTGGAATGATTTGTTATGCGATATTTTGCTTTCCATTAAATCCCTAACAATTTTGTTGGGTCTATTTTAAACTGCAACATATTGGCACTAGGTCTGCCATTATCTCCACCCTTTCGTTGCATCGTTATTCTGCCAATACTAATACTGCCTCTAGGCGATATTTTTATTTCACCATTACCAAAAAAGTTGAGCACCTCATTGATTGGCTGTTTCTGAGCCTAATTTTTGTTTGCCGCCCATATTTTCTATCCCTAAATTATTGATAAATTCCAAAACCTGATTGGCAACTGCTTGAACTGTATTAACAGCCATAGCATTGCCAGCTTGTTTTAACAAAAACATATCAATATATCTTTTGCCCTTTGTGCTTTATCCTTGCCAAAACCTTGTAATAATAAAGATTCATAAGCTGATAATTTTCTAAATTCACCATTACGAACATGCAAAATACGCTGCGTAATTACGGTACATGATCGATAAACTCTTCTAACAAACTGATAGGCAAGTTATCAATGCGGTAGTATTCTAAAGCATCTAGTACAACACTTTTCCCTGAGCCAGAAAACACTAATAATTAAAGGTTTTATGCTTTTTCAAGAAAGAAAAAACAAGAGGCAGCTATTGTCTCTTGTATCTTCTGTCTCTTTCTTTGGTTTACCGATGACTCTTTGTTTTTTCTTTATATTTAATAATTTGACGTTCCAATTTATCAACCATATTGTCAATAGCTGCATACATATCAGCCTGAGTATCTTCCGCGAATAATTTTGCACCACTAATTTGAACAGTAGATTCTGCCTTTTGCTTGAGTTTTTCTACTGTTAGAATGACGTGTACATCAGTCACATTATCAAAATGGCGCTCTAGTCTTTCTGTTCTTTCATTCACATAAACTCTTAACGACTCTGTAATCTCTACATGGTGACCTGTTATACTAATTTGCATAAATTAACTCCTCCATAAAAATATTTTAAACCTTTGCTGTCATAAAAGACGCTTTCTCTGGCTTGATGATTGGATAGACATGGCTTTGCGGTATTTTGCTATCGTTCGCCGCGCAACTTTAATACCTTTTTCCTTTAATAGATCTGATATTTTACTATCACTTAATGGTTTTTTCTGATTTTCATTTTTAACCAATTCTTTAATAAGTGCTTGAATGGCTGTTGCTGAACATTTCCCTCCTCCTTCTGTAGAAACGTGACTAGAAAAAAAGTGTTTAAACTCCACTATACCATTCGGTGTGTGCATATATTTCTGAGTCGTTACCCGTGATATGGTTGACTCATGAAGTTCTAACTCTTCTGCAATATTTTTTAAAATCAGGGGCTGCATCGCTATAGCACCATGATCCAAAAAACCTTCTTGCTTTGCAACGATACTTTTGGCTACTCGCAACAATGTTTCATTCCTGCTATACAAGTTTTTTATAAACCAACGTGCCTCTTGCAAATGCTCCTTCATACGGACATTATCTTTACTCTTACTCGATCTTTTTATCATCTCTGAATAAGTAGAATTAACCCGTAACTTTGGTGCAATATCAGGATTCAGATTAACACACCACTGCCCATTTTGTTTCAAAACAAATACGTCAGGTACTATATATTCAGAATCAACACTCTGTATTTTAATGCCTGGTTTAGGATCTAGTGTTCTAATTAAAGCAATCACTTCTTTTAATTGAAATTCAGCAAGCCCTAACCGTCTCATTAATCGTGATAAATTATGGGACGCCAATAAATCCAGATGATGACTAGCCAGATCTATGGCTTCTTTTCTAAAGGCGACATTTTCAGGGAGCGATTTCAGTTGTATTAACAAACAATCTGCCAAATCTAATGCGGCGATACCTATAGGTTCAAAATTTTGAATCCTATGTAAAACAGCTTTGATCTCATCTAACTCAATATCTTTTATTTGAGGTTGTAAACCAAGAAAGATGTCTTCCAGTGAATACGCAATATAGCCATCTGTATTCACAGAATCTATAAGCCCAATTGCAATAGCATGATCTCTTTCTGAAATTGAAATCAACTCCAGTTGTTGCAATAAATACTCAACTATCGTAACTGAGTTACTATGCTGTGTTTCAAACTCGGCAGTTTCTGTGGCCATGCTAGTACTTGACCGCGTATTCTCAAACACATCATCCCAATCTGAATCAACGGGCAACTCATCAGGAACATTGGTTTGAGAACCTTCACTGGTAGCTTCATCCTGACTTGTTAGTGTAATTTCGGCAGATGTTTCTGCGTGCTCTTGAGTGTTAACAAGATCTTCTTGAGTAACTGCAAGATCTTCTTCATCAACCTCTAGCATTATATTTGAATCAAGTGCTTGTTGAATTTCTTGTTGCAAATCCAATGTAGATAGCTGCAACAATTTTATCGCCTGCTGTAACTGAGGCGTCATTGTCAAGTTCTGACCAATACGTAACTGTAAGGACTGTTTCATTCAATAAAGGCGACTAATAATACCATATTCAAAAAAATAACTAAACCAAACAACTCCAGTTTCTACTGCATAAACTTCTATAAAAACAATACTTGTTTAGTATTTTATTCCAATCTTGTTCCCATTAGCTATCCATTTATAGTGCTATTATTTTTTTTGAACATGCTATAGATGGTCAAATTAAAAAGGAATATGGCTTAATTCTAGCACTAAAAAAATATAAATTAGAGAACCTAGAAGAAAGAAATATTATGCTGAAGTCTCATTCTATATCTATACTTTTTTAAAAGTTAAAGACTAAAATTATCACCTAAATAGACTTTTCTTACTTCCTTATTTTCAACTATTTCTTGCGTTGTCCCTTCAGCAATAACTTTTCCTTGGTTAAGTATATATGCACGGTCACAAATTTCCAGCGTTGCTCTTACTTTATGCTCAGTAATTAAAATACCAATGCCTCGTTGTTTCAAATGGGCAATAATTTCTTGCAAATCAATAATAGAAATAGGGTCAACACCAGCAAAAGGTTCATCGAGTAGAATGAACTGCGGATCCGTTGCTAATGCTCTTGCAATCTCAACCCTACGCCTTTCACCACCAGAAAGCCCTAAGGCAATGTTGTTTCTTAAATGCGCGATATTAAATTCATCCAATAAATCATCAATTAAAATTTCAGTTTCCCCTGTGGTTAAATCTGAACGAATTTGTAAAACAGCACGTAAATTATCAGCTACTGTTAATTTACGAAACACCGAGGGCTCCTGTTCTAAATACCCCACACCTAGCCTTGCTCGATTATGCATAGGATAATGAGTAATATTTATATCATCAAAAAAAATCTCACCACTCTCTGCCTTAACCAATCCAACTAACATATAAAAACTGGTCGTCTTACCCGCTCCATTTGGGCCTAGCAAACCAACAACTTCACTGGTATCGACATGTAGACTTACATTATCAACAACATTGCGTTTGTTATAGCTTTTAACCAGATTTTGTCCGCTTAATCTACTCATTTGTTGCTGTCTCTGGTTTTGGTTTGGCAACAACTTCTATCACTTTGTTTATAGCTGTTTCTTTAATTTTTTTTAATGGAAGTGGTGAAGTCGTTTGTTTTTTACTGGATTTAAACTTAAAGACAGAATGAACCCTTTTTAAATCAGATGACTTATCCCCTGCCTTTATTAAAGATTTTTTACTGTCATAAATTATAACTCGGCTGGCAGAGTGACTACCTCCTTGTGAAATAATAGCTTCCTCCATTAAAATCAACTTATTTTCCTTGGGATAATACTCACCGATTAAACATTCACCATGTATATATTCCTTATCCTTACCAGGGAGTTGCTTGAATTTTGCTGGTTTGCCAGTAAAAACCATCTTCTCAACGTCACCATTTTTAAGCTGCACCACTAATTTATCTGAAGTTATATACAAAGTACCTTGCCTAGTAATAACATTGCCAGTGTAGATACTTAATTGTGTTTTATCGCTAAAACTTGCTGTATTTGAATCTATATAAACAGGTTGTTTAGAATCGCTTTTTAAGGCATAAGCCCCATTAAAAAACAGCACCAAATAAATAACAATAACTCTTTTAATTAACTTCATATCGTCCTTTAACATTTGACAAAAATTTCACCTTGACGGGATAACTAAACGTAGTTTTTAAACCGATTCCTTCTGTTCTGTTTGGGCCGTCTATTATTTCTATCCATTGATCGGTTTCTGCATAACTGGCAGACAAATACACTTTTAATTCAGCAGTATTAATAGTAAAAGATTTCAGCTTTTTTGTTCTCTCACGACTGATAAACACTTTTCCAGCCAATAACAAATGATCACCATCTGCCTCTAAAATCCCACTTTCAGCTTTAATGACCCAAGGGGGAGCACCAGGGTTATAGAGTGTTATCACCGGTTGCTCAAGATGTGTTGTGCCATCGCTATAATGCATCATTTTATCTGCATAAAATTCATTTTTTATATTACCAGCAACATCCATTTCTTTTTTGTAATAGCCTACACTAAAGTAATCGGGACTATGTGCAGAAACAGCGATTTTCTGAGTCTCTTTTTGCTCAAAAATATCTGCTAAAAACCATAGCCCCAATAGCAAAACAATCAAAACAGCATAAATTTTATACTGTCTGGCTATCATTGCAAATAACTCTGTAAAATATCGTCAAAAGTCCCTTGAGATTGCATAATAAAATCACAGACTTCCCTTACTGCACCTAACCCCCCCGGTGCCTCAGTACACCAGTCTGCATATTCCTTAACTGCAAAATTTGCATCATTGACAGCAATGGATAAACCGACTCGTTTCATGACTGGTAAATCAATCAAATCATCCCCGATATGCGCTGCTTGCACAGCTTTAATAGACAGTGCCTGCAGTATTTCATTAAATGCAGCGACTTTATCTTCATGTCCTTGATAAACATATTTGACACCTAATTTTTCCATTCGTATCGCTACAGAGTTTGATTTTCGTCCTGAAATGGCAGCAACTTCGACACCCGATTGTCTTAATAATTTAATGCCATGCCCATCACGGGCATGAAAACATTTATATTCCGTGCCTTGATTATCAAAAAATAATCGTCCATCTGTTAACACCCCATCTACATCAAGTATTAACAGTTTCAATTTTTTTGCTTTTTCAATGATATTCTGCATTAACTTTTACCCTGTATTTAAACAATCCCTGCATGCACCAAATCATGCATATTCAACGCACCGACCAACTTCTTCTCCGTATCAACAATTAACAATGCATTAATCTTTTTTTGCTGCATTACTTTCATCGCTTCTGCTGCCAAAATATCAGAACTAATCAATGTACAGCTAACCGTCATTACTTCTGAGATCCTAGTGTTGTGAATATCCCCATTATTGCTCAACATTCGCCGTAAATCACCGTCAGTAAAAATACCTATTACTTGGAGCTTAGAATCAACAACAGCCGTCATACCTAGTTTCTTTTCTGTCATTTCCAGCAAGACATCCACCACCATTGCAGTTTCTATGGTCAAAGGTACTTCATCACCAGAATGCATAATATCACTAACCATCAATAATAAACGCTTGCCTAAACTTCCTCCAGGGTGTGATAAAGCAAAATCATCACGGGTAAAACCTTTAGCTTCTAGCATAGATACCGCAAGCGCATCACCCATCACTAAAGCTACCGTAGTACTTGATGTAGGTGCAAGCCCCAAGGGACAAGCCTCTTCTTCTACATTAACATCAAGATGAACCGTGGCAAATTTTGCTAGGGATGAAGTTGGATTTCCAGTCATTGCAATAAAAGGCACATCTATACGCTTAATGATAGGCAAAATAGTCAAAACCTCACCTGTTTCACCTGAATTAGAGAGTGCCAGCACAACATCTTTCTGGGTAATCATGCCCAAATCACCATGACTGGCTTCACCAGGATGAACAAAAAAAGCCGGTGTTCCTGTACTTGCTAGTGTTGCTGCAATTTTGCCAGCTATATGCCCCGACTTCCCCATCCCCGTTACCACTACACGACCCTTACAATTAAGCATTAAACGACAAGCCTTGACAAAATCATCATTTATTCTGTCTTGTAATGCAGATACAGCCTGCATCTCAGTCTTAATAACAGCCAGACCCAGTTGTTTTAATCGCTGATCTTTTTTGCGCATGATTTATTAACTAATGGTACTTTGAAAGATAACATATTGGTAGCTACAAAAGGCAAAAAGCAAAGCAAACCCTGCTAGCCTATTTATTTGTCCTGACTTACCACTCCCCCCATAACCTAAGATAAATAATGTACTGGTAAATGCCAACATAACTGGAAAATCACGATAAATAACACTTTCTGCAACTGCACTCGGCGCTATTAGCCCTGGCAATGAATAGACTGCTAATAAATTATACAAGTTTGAACCAATTATATTGCCCACTGCTAGATCGTATTCTTTTTTCAAAACACTGGTAATAGAAGTAGCTAGTTCTGGCAAACTTGTGCCGAAAGCGACAATAGTCAGACCTATCACTAAGTCACTGACAGCAAACGACTGTGCAATATTGACTGCCGCCCAAACAATCACACGAGAGCTCACTAATAGACCAAGCAATCCTATTGCGAAAAATAAATACGCTTTCTGTGTGGCAATAGACGCAGGCATTTCTTCCAGTATTTCTTGTTTTAAAGGATCGTCTATTTCCACATTCTGCTGTTCCTGCTTGGCTAATCTGACCATCCAAATTAAAAAGACAAATAGCATAAACAACATACATACGCCATCAATCACGCTCAAACCATCAAAAGATAAGAAGTAGCAAATCAGACTTACAGCCATTAATACTGGCAGTTCTCGTTTAAGTAATGCAGACTTAAACATTAGCGGTGAAATAAGTGCCGTGCAGCCCAGAATTAAGCCTACATTTGCAATATTAGAACCTATCGCATTACCGACCGCTAAACCAGAGTTACCTTGAAATGAAGCAATTGCTGAAACCAATATTTCTGGGGCAGAAGTCCCCAAGCCAACCACTGTCAAGCCAATCATTAACGGAGAAACACTAAAATTCTTAGCTATTGTGACAGCACCAATAACAAACTTGTCAGCAGCAACAACTAATACAAACAAGCCTACAGTCATTGCAATAAAGTCCAGTAACATATATAAAACTTATAGTTTAAAGAGATCTCAGCATAACTCTGGACAGGGATAAAAAAGTGATAGAATTTTTCAGGTTTTACAAGTGTAATAGTGACCTATTGTGCGTTATTTTGGCTGAAAGATAGAAAACTTCTAGCCTTTTTTATCCGTTCATAAGTTATGTTGAGATCGCTTAAAGTGAAATTAAAAATTCATTATGCCATTTTTGTATCGCTCCAGCGAACCCCTTTTAACTTTAATACCATATTCAAAAAATAACCAAACCAAACAACTCCACTCCCTACTGCACAAACTTCTAACAAAACCCTCCGCACTTAGTATTTCATTCCAAGCCTGGCAAGATCGTTCAATAATATCCTCATAATTTTGGAATATGGTATTTGACAAAAACCTTTGTTTTATCTGCTGCCATAGTTACTCCACTGGATTAAGCGCGGGAGAATAAGGTGTTATTATTTTTTGAATTTAGTCGCATGGTTAAAAACAATCCATGTAAAAAATTGATAAAAGCAGCCTATTTTCTACTGCTTTAAAACAGACAACAAACCTAGTTTTTTAAAAAAACCAACCATTAAACAAGCTTTGTAGACTATTTATTTTGGGCACACAATAGATTATCGCAGCAAAGAAGTTTGACTTAAACATAGAATCTCAGAGAAAATGGTGGGTTAGCCCATTAAAACTTGATACTTAAATTTTTCTATGGATACCAAGGCACCACCTAAAACTGATATTGTCTCCATACGAAACCTGACTTTTTCTCGTGGGCATAGAAAGATATTTAATGCTATTTCCCTCGATATTAAAAGAGGGAAAATCACCGCTATTATGGGGCCCAGTGGAACCGGTAAAACTACCCTGCTAAAACTTATTGGCGGACAACTGTATCCTGATAAAGGAGACATTATAGTTGACCAACAAAATGTTCATCAGTTAAAACGTAAGGATTTATATACCCTTAGAAAACGCATGGGCATGTTATTTCAAAGTGGCGCATTACTGACTGATATTAGTGTTTTCGATAATGTAGCACTCCCTTTAAGAGAGCATACTGCTTTAAATAAATCTATGATTCGCACACTTGTGTTAATGAAATTACAGGCAGTTGGTCTACGAGGTGCCAGAGACTTGATGCCAGCAGAATTATCAGGAGGTATGGCTAGAAGAGTTGCCTTAGCCAGAGCTATTGCTCTTGATCCTATGATGATCATGTATGATGAGCCTTTTACTGGACAAGATCCTATTTCATTAGGCACCTTGGTTAAATTAATTAAAGAACTTAATAACACTTTGGGACTCACCAGTATTATTGTTTCGCATGATGTAGAAGAAACCATCGGTATTGCTGATTATATTTACGTTTTATCAGAAGGTAAAGTGGCTGGGCATGGTACACCAGAGCAAATAAGAAATTCAGATTCAAAATGGGTGCAGCAATTTATGAAAGGGGATGCAGATGGCCCTGTACACTTCCATTACCCAGCTACTGATTATAGAGAAGACCTTTTCCAATGATAGATTTTCTACAAAAACTAGGACAAACAACGCTTACCAGTTTTGCCAAACTAGGCAGAGGCTATTTTTTCCTTATTCATACCTTGATAGGCATTATTTCTGTTCTTGCACACCCCAGATTACTGACTAAACAACTCTATTCTGTCGGTGTTTTATCTTTCTTGATTATTTCAATTTCTGGTTTATTTGTTGGCATGGTTTTGGGGCTACAGGGTTTTTATATCCTCTCAGATTTTGGTGCAGAAGAAACTTTGGGCGTTATGGTTGCTGCATCTTTAGTCAGAGAATTAGGTCCTGTTGTAGCTGCTTTATTATTTGCTGGTCGAGCAGGTTCAGCACTAACTGCTGAAATTGGCTTAATGAAAGCCACGGAACAATTATCAGGCATGGAAATGATGGCAATCGATCCGATAAAACGTATCATTGCTCCTCGTTTTCTGGCGGGATTTCTTTCTATGCCACTGCTGGCAGCTTTATTCAGTGCCATTGGTGTTATTGGTGGGCAAATCATCGGTGTCGGTTTGCTAGGTGTTGACGACGGTGCCTATTGGTCCCAAATGCAATCAACCCTAGACTTTCAGGACGACATTCTTAACGGCATCATCAAAAGTATTGTCTTTGGTTTTGTTATCTCATGGATTGCATTATTTGAAGGCTATGATGCAGCACCTACATCCGAGGGCGTAAGTCGAGCTACAACACGAACGGTGGTTAATTCCGCCTTTACTATTCTTGGTCTGGATTTTATCCTGACCGCACTCATGTTTGGAGATATTTAACGTGCAGAACACAAAAACACAGGAAACGCTGGTAGGACTTTTTGTTGCCTGTGGCATTGCCTCACTTTTTTTTATGGCCATGCAAATAAGCAATCTTGGTTCATTTTCTAGCGAAAAGCTTTATAACATTAATGCTAACTTTGAAAACTCAGGTGGGCTTAAAGTCAAATCACCTGTCACTATTGCTGGAGTCCGTATTGGTAGAGTGGTTAGTATTAGCATTAACAAAGACGACTTTGTATCCGTGGTTAAAATGAATATTGATTCACGGTATAAATTACCTACTGATACGGTTGCTAGTATCTATACAGCAGGACTATTAGGAGAGCAATATATTAGCCTTGATCCTGGTGGATCAGAACAATTTTTAAAAGAAAATGGACTTATTGATATTACCTCATCAGCCGTTATTCTTGAAGAATTGGTCGGTAAGTTTTTTACCGATAAAGTGTCAGAATAAAGATGTCATCATTCAAGCTAACAACAGATGATAACAACATTTATTTTGTTGAAGGTGACTTAAAATTTTTATCTATTACCAAAGAAAGTATCAAGTCATTTAATTTTCTTAATTCATCTAAAAAAATCTCAATTAACCTAAGCAAAGTTAAACACGCAGATAGTGGGGGCATGGCGCTTTTGATTGAATGGATAAAACACAGTAAAATATATCAAACCCAGCTATCATTTATCAACATTCCTGAGCAATTATTAACCCTTGCAAGGCTGAGTGGTTTTGAGATCAACGATCATTACTAATAGCGAAGAGTTAATCGTTCATATACCTAAACCAAGCGATACGATAAAAGCGCATCTCTGTTGTTACCCTTACTTACACTGGCTACACTAAAAATCTCTATGGATAAACTCATTATTACTGGCGGTACTCAACTTTCTGGAGAACTTAGAATTGCAGGTGCAAAAAATGCCGCACTTCCTATATTGGCAGCAACTCTACTCAGTGAAGAACCTGTCTCTGTAGGTAATATCCCCCATTTACATGATATTACCACTACCATGCAACTGCTTGGGCAGATGGGGGTTCGCCTTACCATTGATGAAAAAATGAACATTAAGGTTGACAGCAACGCCACAAACAAATTTGAAGCGCCTTATGAACTTGTTAAAACCATGCGCGCTTCTATCCTAGTGCTGGGACCTTTATTAACCCGATTTGGTCAGGCACATGTTTCATTACCTGGTGGTTGTGCTATTGGTACTCGACCGGTAGATATTCATCTCAACTCATTAATAAAAATGGGGGCTGAAATCAAGGTAGAAGCTGGTTATATACATGCAAAAGCAAGTCGTTTAAAAGGTTGTAGGCTGGTTTTGGATAAAGTCACCGTTACTGGGACAGAAAACCTATTAATGGCCGCTGTTTTAGCTGAAGGTACAACCATTATCGAAAATGCAGCAAAAGAACCAGAAGTTTCAGATTTAGCCCACTTCCTATGTGCCATGGGGGCAAAAATATCGGGTATTGATAGCGATATTCTAGTTATTGAAGGTGTTAAAAAAATAGGTAAAAAAAACCTGCACTACACTATAGTGCCTGATCGTATTGAAACCGGAACCTACTTAGTTGCCGCAGCGATTACCCGAGGACAAATAAAAGTCAAGGACACCCGTCCAGACACCCTAGATGCTGTTCTGGATAAATTAAAAGAAACCGGTGCAGATATAACCACGGGAGAGAACTGGATTAATTTAGACATGCACGGTAAACAACCAAAAGCCGTCAACATTCGTACCGCACCTTACCCCGCTTTTCCAACGGATATGCAAGCTCAATTTACAGCCATGAATTCAGTTGCTGACGGGGTTAGCACCATAACTGAAACCGTCTTTGAAAACCGTTTTATGCATGTTCAGGAACTACAGCGCATGGGTGCCAACATTCAACTGGAATCCAATACCGCAATTTGTAAAGGTCGGCAACAATTAACAGCTGCACCTGTTATAGCCACAGACCTTCGAGCATCAGCCAGTCTTGTATTGGCAGGGTTAATAGCAAAAGGTGAAACATTGGTTGACCGCATTTATCACATTGACCGAGGCTACGACCACATTGAAGAAAAATTGGCTCAACTGGGCGCTGTTATCAAACGAATCGCAAGATAAAGCTTTAACGTGTTAACTATTGCTGTATCAAAAGGACGTATCTACGATGATACCCTGCCACTATTAGAAGAAGCAGGTATTATCCCTATTGATAACCCAAAAACCAGTCGCAAATTAATACTGCGTACCAATCAAGACGATGTAAAGCTAATCATCATCCGTGCAACTGATGTACCTACCTTTGTCGAATATGGCGCTGCCGATATGGGTATTGCCGGAAAAGATGTATTAATGGAACATGGCACAGAAAACCTATATGAGCCGCTCGACTTAGGCATTGCAAAATGCAGAATGATGATCGCTACTCCAGTCAATGCCCCTGAAATTTCTGGAAGAATAAAAGTGGCAACTAAATATGTAAAAACAGCACAACGCTATTTTGCAGGAATTGGTATACAAGCTGAAATTATAAAGCTTTACGGTGCTATGGAACTAGCACCGCTTGTTGGCTTGGCTGACTGTATCGTCGACATCGTTGAAACAGGCGACACACTGAAAGCCAATGGACTGGTAGCAAAAGAACTGATCACCCACATTAGCTCTCGTCTGGTAGTTAATAAAGCCTCAATGAAAATGAAGCATGGCATTATTCAGCCTTTAATAGATCAATTTGAAAAAACCATAGAAAATCGCAATAAAGCCCAATGACTGTTTTAAATATAACGCGCCTCAATAGTTCTGACTCAGATTTTGACTCCCAGTTAAAACATCTATTAGCCAGAGATGAAATGGATGACCTAGAAATTCATCAACAAGTTTTAAGCATTATTAATAGCATTAGAAAAGAAGGCGATAAAACACTGCTTAATTACACTAATCAATTTGATCATACCCAATTTAAAAAAGCATCAGAACTTAATATATCCGTTAAAACCTTAAAACAAGCCTGGGATACACTATCGGCAGAAAAAGCGGATGCACTACAAACTGCCGCAAACCGTATACGCACCTATGCAGAAGAACAAAAAATGCACTCATGGCAGTATACTGAGGACGATGGTACCGTTTTAGGGCAAAAGATTACCGCCTTAGACAGAGTAGGACTTTATGTGCCTGGTGGTAAAGCAGCCTACCCCTCTTCCGTTTTAATGAATGCAATTCCTGCAAAAGTCGCTGGTGTTAAAGAAGTGATTATGGTCGTACCTACACCCTATGGAGAGACTAACCAACTCGTACTTGCTGCGGCGTATATTGTAGGTATTGATCGAATTTTCACTATCGGTGGTGCACAAGCTGTTGCAGCATTGGCTTATGGCACAAAAACCATACCAGCCGTTGATAAAATTGTAGGTCCTGGCAATATCTATGTTGCCACTGCAAAAAAAATGGTGTTTGGAAAAGTGGGTATTGATATGATTGCCGGTCCCTCTGAAATATTGGTGATCTGCGATGGTAAAACCAATCCCGACTGGATAGCTATGGATTTATTTTCGCAAGCTGAACATGACGAAGCTGCCCAGGCTATTTTAATTTCTGATAACGCACATTTTTTAGAACAGGTTGAACAAAGCATTAATCGCTTGCTCCCAAAAATGGAACGTAAAGATATTATCGAATCTTCGCTAAATAACAGAGGTGCTTTAATAAAAGTAGAGACCTTACTCCAAGCTGCTGAAGTAGCCAATACTATAGCCCCCGAACACCTAGAACTCTCTGTGGAAGACCCCGAAACACTCAATCAACACATTCGTCATGCAGGTGCAATCTTTATGGGTCGATATACTGCTGAAGCATTAGGCGACTATTGTGCAGGGCCTAACCATGTATTGCCTACATCCAGTACTGCTCGCTACTCATCACCCTTAGGCGTGTATGATTTTCAAAAACGCTCTAGCTTGATTAACTGCTCAGAAATTGGTGCGGATACATTAGGTAAAACAGCTTCTATCCTCGCCAGAGGTGAAGGTCTTATTGCTCATGCTCGTTCCGCAGAATATAGAATCAAGTAAAACTTATAGCCTTTATAAAAACCCAATTAAAACCCAATAGCTTTTTATCTTCATAAAAATGACTAGCCATCTAATTACCACTGTTTTCCGCAAAGAAATCCTAGCTTTATCTGCTTACAAAGTAGCTGAAGCAAAAAACCTGATTAAACTAGATGCCATGGAAAACCCCTATACTTGGCCAGAAAATATTAAAACAGAATGGCTTGACTTGCTGAAAGAATGCCCTATTAATCGCTATCCTGATGCAGAAGCACAACAGTTAGTTGAAACTATTCGGCATAGTAATCAGATTCCTGCTGAAAGTGGTATTTTATTAGGTAATGGCTCAGATGAAATTATTCAACTTTTATTAATGGCATTACCCGAACACTCTTCTGTATTGGCACCTAGTCCCAGCTTTGTCATGTATAAACAAGTCGCGTTAAGTCTTGGCCTTAATTATCAAGGCATTCCCTTATTAGCTGATAGTTTTGAGCTAGATCTGCTGGCAATGCTTAAAGCCATTGAACAAACACAACCCTTACTTATTTTTCTGTCTTATCCTAATAATCCCACCGCTAATTTATTTTCTGATAGCTCTATCAATAGCATTATTAATGCCGCGCCAGCCCTAGTTATTATTGATGAGGCTTATGCCCCTTTTGCTAATGCAAGTTATATGGAAAAACTAGAAAATAATGCTAATTTACTGGTTATGCGCACCGTTTCAAAACTCGGATTGGCAGGGCTTAGACTAGGATTTATTGCAGGCAATCAAGAAATTATTGAACAACTGAATAAAATACGGCTACCCTATAACATTAATAGCCTTACCCAAGTCACTGTAGATTTTGCACTGAAACATCAAAGTTTTTTTAATCAACAAACTCAACAAATCTGTCAGGATAGAACATGGGTTTTTGATCAATTAAAGCAATTACCTGATATTACAGCCTACCAAAGCTCAGCTAACTTCATCCTCTTTAAAACAGCTAAAAATCGTGCAACAGCCATTTTTGAAGCCTTAAAAGAACACGGCATATTAATCAAAAACTTATCGCCTCAAGGTCAAGTTTTAACTGATTGTTTACGTGTCACTATCGGTAAACCTAAAGAAAACAAAGCCTTTATTAAAGCATTGACCCTCATACTGCATACCTAAGAACCTATTCAAGATCATTACCATTAATGATCAAACTTCAGCCAAGTTCCCTTTCGTTTCCAGCCAATGTTTTCTATCTTGTGATCGTTTTTTTGCCAGCAATAGATCCATTTGTTCTGATGTCTCATCCCCGTCTTCAACCGTTAATTGAACCAACCGTCTGCTATCAGGATTCATAGTGGTGACTCTTAATTGACTAGGATTCATTTCCCCCAAGCCTTTAAACCGCTGTACATTCACTTTGCCTTTTAATTTCTCGGCTTCTATTCTGGCAAATATACCTTGTCGTTCTGATTCATCCAAAGCATAAAAAACTTTTTTACCCACGTCCACCCGATATAAAGGCGGCATAGCTATAAACACATGCCCTGCTTTAACTAGCATAGAAAAGTGCTTATAAAACAGAGCACAAATAAGTGTTGCAATATGGTTTCCATCTGAATCCGCATCGGCTAACACACAAATTTTGCCATAACGTAAATTTTGCAAATCATCAGAATTAGGTTCTATTCCTAAAGCCACAGTAATATCATGGACTTCTTGAGACGCCATAACTTGTTCAGAATCTACTTCCCAAGTATTTAAAATCTTGCCTCGCAACGGCATAATAGCTTGGAACTCTCTGTCTCTAGCTTGTTTTGCCGAGCCTCCTGCTGAATCGCCTTCCACCAAAAATAACTCGGTTCTGGAAATATCCTGAGTCGAACAATCCGCCAACTTACCAGGCAAGGCAGGCCCTGATGTAATTTTCTTTCTAACTATTTTTTTACTGGATTTTAGTCTTTTTTGAGCACTCGCAAGAATAATTTCCGCTACTTTTTCACCTTCCTGTGGATGTTGGTTTAACCAAAGACTAAAGCTATCTTTAGCAATAGCAGAAACAAAAGGCACGCATTCTCTGGAGCTCAAGCGCTCTTTAGTTTGCCCAGAAAACTGTGGATCTGCCAATTTAACAGATAGAACAAAATGGCAATTTTCCCAGACATCTTCAGGTGCTATTTTTACCCCCCGAGGCAGTAAACTCCTAAACTCACAAAATTCACGCATAGCTTCAGTTAAGCCAGATCTCAAGCCATTAACATGTGTCCCACCCTGCGCTGTAGGCACTAGGTTCACATAACTCTCAACAATACTTTCTGACAAGCTATCAACTGTCCAAACCATGCCCCATTCTACCGCTTCATTAACAGTTGTTGATTCCGCCATAAAAGGGATTTGCGGACAAATATCAACATCACCTACTCTATCCAGTAAATATTCTTTCAGGCCGTTTTCATAGCACCAAGTCCACTCTTCTTCTGTTTTTTCTACCACCAAAGAAACTTTTAAGCCAGGACACAGAACAGCTTTTGCCCGTAAAACGTGTCTCAATTTCAACACAGAAATTTTTGCTGAATCAAAATATTTAGGGTCGGGTAAAAAAGTAATTTGAGTACCTGTATTGGTTTTACCCACAGTTCCTATTTCAGTCAATTCGGTTATTTTTTCACCATTGGCAAAATCCATTTGATAGATTTTGCCATTACGTTTGACCTGAACTTGCAACTGTCTAGTTAATGCGTTCACCACAGAAACACCCACGCCGTGTAAACCGCCCGAAAACTGATAGTTTTTATTAGAAAACTTGCCACCAGAATGTAGCTGCATAAAAATAACTTCAACACCTGGAATACCTTGCTCAGGGTGCAAATCAACTGGCATTCCACGACCATTATCTGTTACCAATACCGAGCCTTCCTTGTATAAAACAACCTCAATACTATCGGCATGACCGGCAACGGCCTCATCCACACTATTGTCTACCACCTCTTGCACCAAATGATTGGGTCTGGTGGTGTCTGTATACATTCCTGGGCGTTTTCTTACCGGATCTAATCCTGTTAAAACTTCAATTGCTGCTGCGTTATATTCGTTGCTCATACGATTTAATATTTAAGATATAATGTAATCAATTAATATCGTAACATGTAATTATTTTTTTTATGTCCAGAAAAAAAAGCACTACCTTATTTGAAGACTCTTTAAAAGAGTTAGAACAACTCGTTGAACAGATGGAAAAAGGTGAATTATCACTAGAAGAATCCTTAAAATCCTTTGAAAGAGGTGTTAAATTAACCAACACCTGTCAAAAATCATTGCAAGAAGCAGAACAAAAAGTACAAATTCTACTAGAAAAGAATGGTCAGCAGACCCTGGAGCCATTTAACAATGAGTAATGCCTTAAAAGAATACCTTGTTTGTGTGCAAAACAGAGTTGAACGTGTACTTGACTTACGCCTACCCAGTGAAAACATTCTACCTAACAAACTTCACCAAGCTATGCGCTATACAGCTTTAGGGGGTGGCAAGCGTATGCGTCCCATGCTCACATACTGTACTGGCAAAGCCTTAGGTTTAAAAGATGAACAATTAGATGGCCCTGCCTGTGCAGTGGAACTCATTCACGTTTATTCCTTAATCCATGACGATTTACCAGCTATGGATAATGATGATCTCCGACGTGGTAAAGCAACCTGTCATATTGCCTATGACCAAGCAACAGCCATATTAACAGGTGATGCCCTACAAGCTTTAGCGTTTGAAGTATTGGCTAATGATCCTTCCATGAAAGTAGATGCCTCTAAGCGTTTAAAAATGATTACCAATTTAACCAAAGCGAGTGGTTCACAAGGTATGGTCGGTGGTCAAGCGATAGACCTAGCATCAGTTGGCACTATGCTTACTTTGCCTGAACTTGAAAATATGCATATTCATAAAACCGGGGCATTAATTCGTGCCAGTGTTAACATGGCAGCCTTATCTAAAATAGACCTTGATCCTATCACTGCAAAAAAACTGGATCATTATGCAAAATGTATTGGTCTGTCATTTCAAGTAAAAGACGATATTCTTGATGAGGAGAGTGATACTGCTACTCTAGGCAAAACCCAAGGCAAAGATCAAAATAATAATAAACCGACTTATCCTGCTCTATTAGGTTTAGCCGGTGCCAAGCAAAAAGCCCATGGATTACATGAAAAAGCCATAGAAAGCTTATCTAGCTTTGGTGCTGAGGCTGATTTATTACGCGACTTATCACTTTATATTATTCAACGTGACCATTAATTTTTTTCGCCATAAAGGAAATGAATATGATAAAAAGCCATTTCCACTCTGCTCTACTTCCTTCATGGTAAAAACCCATATTTGGTATAACTACTCAGCTTACCCTCTATTTTGTCCAATAGCCGCGTTGAAAGTGTGCATTTACACCTGTAAACTCCGTGCTTTCGCTTATGCTCTTGAACAAAACAGAAGGCAATTTAAGCAGTTACGGAGTACGCTGAGTAGCTACTATTTACTTCACATTAAACCACGCATAGCAACAATACCTGACCTGAATACTCCAGTATTAAAAGCGATAATTTACAATTAAGAAACACTTATAACGAATTTGATAGCACATGAATAGTTCTGGAAAATACCCACTACTCAATAAAATCGAACTGCCTGCCGATGTCCGTAAGCTCGATAAAAAACAATTAAAAGATTTATCAGCAGAACTGCGTGACTTCCTAACCCACACAGTAAGTATTTCTGGTGGTCA
>QPIL01000099.1 GCA_003666325.1 Methylococcales symbiont of Iophon sp. n. MRB-2018 | reverse complement strand
CTCATGATAAGTTAATAACGGATTATGATATTGATGTTTCACAGAATGAATATCAAGATTACTTACAGTCTATGATAAGGCAAAAACATATTGAAATCTTGCAAAGAAACACGCACAAAGGTTTACCGTGCGGAGGTGATAATTTTATTAAAAATCTGAGTGATAAGATTGGTAGAGATTTGAGTTTTAAAGGGGTGGGTAGACCTAAAAAAGGGTAGCGTCCCCTTATTCAAAGGGGTGGGTAGACCTAAAAAAGGGTAGCGTCCCCTTATTCACTTATTCCACAAAAAAAGGGTAGCGTCCCCTTATTCCCCCTTATTCCTGTGTTATATTCATCGGTATATGATTAACAAAAGAACTCTATAAGTCGACAGATTATAAGTAGCATAAGTAAAAAGCTAACAAAAAGATCAAGCGGACGGAGTAATTGATTTATATAAAAACGCATAACAAATCATTCCAGCCGACCGCTAACGCGGCGGCTGGATTCAGGCGTTAGATTTAATATGGAGTTTAAATGATTTACCCTATAGATAGGAAGTTGGTTATAGCGGTTTCATCTAGTGCATTATTTGACCTTGCTGAGTCGGATAATGTATTTAGAGAGAGCGGAGCAAAGTCTTATAAGGAATATCAAGAACAAAACCTCAATGTAATTTTAGGAAAAGGAGTTGCTTTTCCTTTTGTTCGTAGGTTTTTAAGTATTAATAATCATTTTGATAAAGAGCAACCAGTAGAAGTCGTACTTTTATCAAAAAATTCAGCGGTTACAGGTAAAAGAGTTTTTCGTTCAATAAAACATTATAAATTAAATATTTCTAGGGCTGCTTTTATGGAAGGGAAATCACCCTATAAGTATATCCCTGCTTTTAATGCGTCATTATTTCTATCTTCTAATGAAGATGATGTTAGAAAGGCAATTTCATGTGGTTATCCCGCTGGAACAGTTCTACCATCAAAAGTAGTAGATGATTCAGGAAGTGGAGAGTTAAGAATCGCATTTGATTTTGATGGTGTTATTGCTGATGATGAGGCTGAATCAGTGTTCCAAGATGGAAGCCTTGCGGATTTTCATAAGCATGAAGTGACAAAATCTAATATACCTCATAAGCAAGGTCCTCTAGCCGATTTGTTTCAAAAATTGGCATTTATGCAAAAATTAGAAGACCAAGCAAAAGAGAAAGATTCAAGTTATCAGCGTATTATTAGAACAGCAATCATTACAACTAGAAATGCCCCAGCACATGAGCGAGTTATTACAACTCTTGAGGACTGGGGAGTAAGTGCTAATGAGGTTTTCTTTCTTGGTGGTATGGAAAAAGAAAGAATACTAAAAGTCTTAAAGCCTCATATATTTTTTGATGATCAAAAATCTCATTTAGAATCAGAAGCTGGGGATATTCCTATGGTACATATACCCTTTGGTGTTACCAATAAAAAAACCTAAGCAAAAAATCCAGTTGACCATTTAAAGCGTCATGTTTTTTGCAAAAATCCGCAAAAGACCTGCCACTTTAAATGGCATCTGATTTAGGCGTTATGTGCTTAATACGCATATTTGAAATCAATGTCGAAGTAACGCGGTTATAATTTAATTTTTCAAATATCTATTGCTAGGTTTATAAAATGAGAATTCAAGAGCTTTCAGTCTCAGAACGTATTGTTTTAGCCGAAAAATTATGGGAGGTTTACTCCGACCCCCTTGATTTCTGCTAACAAAAAAGAGTGCGTCCACCATCCACTGCTATGATTTGTCCAGTAATATAACTTGCATCTTTTGCTAAAAAACAGACTGTTTTAGCAATATCATCAGGTTCTCCATTTCTGTTTAACGCAACTTTATGCAATATTTCTGCTTTATCCTGCTCAGACAATTCGGTTTCCGGCCATAATATAGCCCCAGGAGAAACACCATTAACTCTTACTTCAGGCCCCAATTCTTTCGCTAAAACTTTAGTCATAGCCGCAAGCCCTGCTTTAGTCACACTATACACAGGGTATCCTTTTAAGCCTCGCTCTGCGTGAATATCAATAATATTGATAATAGATCCTTTTGTTGCTATCAGGGTGGCAGATAATTTTTGAGAGAGAAAAAAAGGGGCTTTCAAGTTACTGCCCAATAATTTATCCCAATCTCGTTCAGAAACTTGTTGTATAGGCTGTGGATAAAATGCTGAAGCATTATTAATTAAAATATCTATACTTCCCCATGCTGCTTCAGCTTGCTTAGCAAGTTTTGAAATTTCATCCAGTTTTAACAAATCTGCCTGCATTATTTTTACTGAATCAGCTCTGATATTGCTTAATTCTTCAAATAGTTGAAACGCATCTTGCTCTGATGATCTATAGTGTAAAAAAATATTGCAACCCTGTTGATGTAACATTCGTGCACATGATGCCCCTATGCGTTTAGCAGCACCAGTAATTAATACATTTTTTTTCATTTTTTTTACCCGGAATATATAGAATATCCAAAAAATAACTAAACCAAACAACTCCACTCTCTACTGCACAAACTTCTAACAAAACTATCCTTATTCAGTATTTCATTCCAAGCCTGCCCCATTATCTATCTGTTTATAATGTTATTATTTTTTTTCTTTTATCGGCTACTAACAATATAGAACCTGTTTTTAACAGGCTTCCCTAGGGTGCTGTCATTTTAGTATTTGGTGATAGCCTTATTATGGGACAGAGGGGGTTTTCGTGGATAGTAGCTACCCAGCTATTTTAAGCGAACTGAGTGGCATGAAGTGATTAATAAAGGGAGGCAGAAATAAGTAGCCAACCCTTAAAAACACAACAAGCATCTGATTTATAACAATAAATTAAACAAAAACCATAAACAAAACAAGCAGTATTTGGTAAAATAACGGCTATTTCTTGGTCGTTTTGCTGATAAAACATACTAACAAAACCAACCTCGCCCAGACTTTAATACTCCATAAGAAATCACCAAAAATCAAGGGGTCTTTAGTCTTTAGTCTTTAGTCTTTAGTCTTTAGTCTTTAGTCTTTAGTCTTTAGTCTTTCGTCTTTCGTCTTTCGTCTTTCGTCTTTAGTCTTTAGCCTTTCGTCTTTAGTCTTTCGTCTTTCGTCCTGAGTCTTGACTAAGTAACACTAGACTCAAACCTCTTTCCTTTCAAAGAATCGAGAAAATAACAACCCTATTTCAAACAACATCCAGATAGGCACTGCTAATAAGGTTTGTGAAATGGCATCGGGTGGTGTTAAAAACATTCCTAGAATAAAAGCAGCAACAATCACGTAGGGTCTTTTTTCTGCAAGACTGTGTCGAGATACCAGACCAGACCAGACCAGTACAACAGTAAAAATAGGCACTTCAAAGGAAAGTCCAAAAGCAAAAAACAGGGTTAAAATAAAATCTAGATATTTAGTGATGTCAGTCATCACCGCAACACCTTCAGGTGCGGCTGCCGTTAAAAACCCAAATATCAGTGGAAAAACAACAAAATAGGCAAATGCCACACCTAAATAGAATAGTCCCGTACTTGCTATTAATAACGGGAAAACCATTGTCTTTTCGTGACTATATAAACCGGGTGCTAAAAAAGCCCAAAAATGAAATAGAATAACGGGGATAGAAACAAAAATGGAAGCAATTAATGTCAATTTGAACGGCGTAAAAAAAGGGGATGCAACGTCCGTAGCTATCATGGTGCTGTTTTCTGGTATATGCCGTAGCAAAGGCTCCGCTAAAACAACATAAATCTCATTGGCAAACGGTGCTGCACACAAAAATAGCACTAAAACAAAAACAACAACCCGCAATAAACGATTGCGTAGTTCAATTAAATGGCTGATGAAAGACGGGGCTTCATCTTCAGGCACATCATCGCGTTCATTTTGACTCATCTGACTGTATAACTTGCTCTTCAGATAATGATTTTAAAGATGCTTTTATTTCATTGGCTACTTCTGTGCCATCTTCAAGTAAATGCTTAATTTTTTCTGTAGCCGATTGTTCTTTCAATAGTTGACGCATTTCTTCAGCTTGTAATTCTTGATCTATTTCTGTTTTTACAGACGCTATCATATTTCTGGTTTTCCCTAGCCAAAACCCTGCAATCCGTGCTGCCTTTGGTAATTTTTCTGGCCCTATTACCAATAAGCTGACCAAGCCAACTAGGCATAATTCCCAAAATCCGACATCAAACATGCTATTTTTCTGTTTTTTCTTTTTGTTCGCTAATTACTTCGCTATCAATAGTATCGCCTTCCTCGGTAATTTTTTTATCTTCATTACCTTCTTTTACTGCAGAACGAAAACCTTTGATCGCTTTTCCCAAATCGCCACCGATGTTACGTAAGCGTTTAGTGCCAAATAATACAATAACAATGACCAATATTATTAATAATTGAGTAACACTCATACCCATTTTTTTTACTCCTACTACAATACTTTTTATTTACTACGTTGCGCTTTTTCTTCTAAACCTGACAAACCAAATCGATGCTGTAGTTCAGCTAATACATCGTCTGGCCCTAGGCCTTGGTCTGCCAACATCACCATAGAATGAAACCATAAATCTGCGGTTTCATAAACTATTTGTTTTTTATCACCATTCTTTGCTGCGATCACTGTTTCTGTTGCTTCTTCACCTATTTTTTTTAGAATATGATCTAACCCTTTCGCGTATAAACTGGCTACATAGGATTCATCGGCAGACTGTTTTTTTCGCTGCTCTAGGATTTTGGCTAATTGTTGTAATAGGTCACTCATTTCTTTTTTCAACTCATTGGTAAATATCTTTGGGGTCTTTTAGTACGGACTCTTTTATTTGCCATTGTCCGTCAACCAAACTTCTATAAAAACAACTTTGTCTTCCAGTATGACAAGCGATACCTCCTACTTGCTCTATCTTTAACAAAATAACATCTTCGTCACAATCCAGTTGTATATCAATAATTTTTTGTTGATGACCTGACTCTTCACCTTTACGCCATAAACGCTGTCTTGAACGAGACCAGTACACAGCAATTCCATTTTTTACCGTTAACTGTAACGATTCCTTATTCATCCAAGCAAACATCACCACTCTCTCTGAATTTGCAAGCTGGACAATCACCGGAACCAAGCCTTCTTCTGTCCAACGCACTTCATCCAGCCAAGTATCAGTCATTATAAACGTACCTCAATACCTTTGGATTGCATATACAGCTTGGCTTGTTCAATACTATATTCGGCAAAATGAAAAATACTGGCTGCTAATACGGCATCGGCTTTGCCTTTAATAACGCCATCAGCTAAATGCTCTAGCGAGCCTACACCACCTGATGCAATAACGGGAACTGATACTTCCTCACTGATTGCTCTGGTTAAGGCTAAATCAAACCCTTCTTGGGTACCATCTCTATCCATACTGGTGAGTAAAATTTCCCCTGCACCATAATCTACCATTTTTACAGCCCATTCAACAGCATTAATGGCAGTCGGTTTACGCCCACCGTGGGTAAATATTTCCCATCGATCTGGCGCATTTTTAGCATTCACCTTTTTTGCATCAATGGCTACTACAATACATTGCGAACCAAATTTTTCTGCTGCTTCTCTAACAAATTCAGGTCTAAGTACGGCTGCACTGTTAATACCTACTTTATCTGCACCGGCATTTAACATCCGTCTAATATCTTCAAGCTCTCGAATACCGCCACCGACAGTTAATGGTATAAAAACTTCACTAGCCACCTGCTCGACAACATGAACAAGGGTCTCTCTGTTATCACTGGTCGCCGTAATATCCAAGAAGGTAATTTCATCAGCCCCTTCTCGGTTGTAACGTCTAGCAACTTCTACAGGGTCACCAGCATCTCTGATATTGACAAATTTAACACCTTTAACTACTCGGCCATTATCAACATCCAAACAGGGTATAATTCGTTTTGCTAATCCCATATTAACTATATGTTTGTGCTATTTTTTCAGCTTCTGCAAAATCCAGCGTGCCTTCATAGATGGCTCGACCAGTAATGGCGCCAGTGATACCATCATCTGCCACTTTACCTAGTGCATGAATATCATCCATATTGGTAATTCCACCAGATGCAATGACGGGAATTTTAATGGCTCTCGCCAATTTTGCAGTAGCTTCTACATTGATGCCTTTCATCATGCCATCTCTGCAAATATCGGTATAAATAATTGCCTCTACACCATCTGATTCAAATTTTTTCGCTAAGTCAATCACAGAGTATTTTGATAATTTTGACCAGCCGTCAATAGCGACCTTTCCATCTTTTGCATCTAGGCCAATGATAATATGTCCGGGGAATTCAACCGCAATATCACTGACAAAATGTGGCTCTGTTACTGCTTTTGTACCAATAATGACATATTGAACGCCCGCACTTAAATAATTTTGTATAGTATCTTCATCTCGAATGCCACCGCCGATTTGCACCGGTACATCAGGAAATGCTTCGACAATGGCATGAATCACATCAGCATTTTTAGGCTTTCCAGCGAATGCCCCATCTAGGTCTACTAAATGAATGCGTCTTGCGCCTTGTTCTACCCATTTGCCTGCGACAGACACAGGGTCATCTGAAAATACAGTATTGTCTTCCATACGACCCTGACGTAAACGGACACACTTGCCCTCTTTTAAATCTATTGCAGGTATAAGCAACATAATGGATATCTCAAGGGGGTTAATCTACAATTTTTTAAGGCTTTCCATCCCAAGACAAAAAGTTAGTGAGTAGCTGAATGCCAGCAGTCTGGCTTTTTTCTGGATGAAATTGTACTGCAAAAATATTATCCTTCGCCAATGCACTGGTAAACATCGCTGAATATTCAGTATTAGCAATCGTGTCTTTTGCGTTTTCTGGATTTACAAAATAACTGTGTACAAAATAAAATCGGCTATTTTGTGGAATACCTTGCCATAAAGGGTGCTTATTTTGAATCACTTGATTCCAGCCTATATGCGGTATTTTCAAGCGACACCCCTTGTCATCAGTCATCGCTTTAGGAAAATGCTCAACACGACCCTTAAAAATATCCAGACATTGGGTTCTATTGTTTTCATCGCTTTCTGATAATAATGCCTGCATACCTACACAAATACCTAAAAAAGGTTTGTTTGCTGCGACCTGTTTAATGGTATTCGACAAAGCTGAATTATCCAATGCCAGCATACAATCTCTAATTGCACCCACACCAGGAAGGACAACGCGGTCAGCCCGTTTTATAAGTTCACTATCTGATGTAATCTGCACATCTGTTGCTGGCGAGGCGCATTGTAGAGCTTTCCCGATGGAGTGCAGGTTTCCCATTCCATAATCTATAACAGCAACTGATGACATATTTAAAGCCTGGTAAAAGATAAAAGATTCTCAAATGTCGCTTTTTTACTCTTTAGCTACTAAAGATTATTATAACGAGACCTCAGCATAACTCACGAACGGATAAAAAAGGCTAGAAGTTTTCCATCTTTCAGCCAAAATAACGCACTATTACACTTGTATTTTGACTAAAACCTGAAAAATTCTATCACTTTTTTATCCAGTCCAGAGTTATGAGGTCTCATAACGAGCCTTTAGTCGATGGCATAATTCCAGCCATTCTTGGATCGGCTGTAATAGCCATTCTCATCGCTCTGCCAAAGGCTTTAAAAATAGTTTCAGCAATATGATGGGCATTGTCTCCCTTCAAATTGTCAATATGTAAAGACGCACCCGCATGATTAACAAAGCCTTGAAAAAACTCACGAAATAAATCCACATCAAAACTGCCAATGCTCGCTCTGGGATATTTGACCTGATAAAATAAACCAGGTCGCCCTGAGAAGTCGATAACTACTCTGGATAAAGCTTCATCCAGTGGTACATAAGAATGGCCATAACGCACAATTCCTTTTTTATCCCCCAAAGCCTGTTTAAAGGCTTGCCCTAGGGTAATACCTATATCTTCAACCGTATGATGTGCATCAATTTCTAAATCACCTTTGGCTTTAATATCTATATCCACCAGTCCATGTCTAGCCACTTGGTCTACCATGTGGTCAAAAAAGGGGACACCCGTCTGAAAACTAGACTCTCCTGAGCCGTCTAAATTAATTTTAATTTTGATTTGCGTTTCGAGTGTATTTCTCTCAACTTCAACTATTCGCTGTCTCATTTTTCACCTGAAAATGGTATAACTTATTAATATATATAATAAAACCATAGTGCCTATGCAAATACAACTAATTTTGTAAGCCATTTCCTACAATAATTTAATCGTTCATGGACTTACTTTTTGTTTGTTTTTTGACACAATCAGTCTATCGCCAAACAGAAAAAGGACTTTTAGGACATTTCAATAGGACGCTGCTAAGGAAAAACCTGTATTTGCCAACCCAGCAAACGATTCATAAAACCCTGCCACTTTCTGGTTTTTTGGGGTTTATTTTATCCAAAGCTTTATAAAAAAAGCCCTATCATCTACATTTATTCCATTACTTGGCACGCTTTCGCTGAGTTTCTGTTAATAATATTTTGCGTAAGCGAATGGATTTTGGGGTAACTTCAACCAACTCATCATCATCAATAAATTCCAGCGCTTGCTCTAAAGTCATTTTCTGAATCTTTGCACAAACCAAACTATCATCGGTTCCTGAAGCTCGTACATTGGTCAATGGTTTTGGCTTGGTGGGGTTAACCACTAAATCATTCGTCCGAGAATGAATGCCAACCAGCATACCTTCATAAATTTCATCGCCATTAACCACCAGTAACTCACCCCGTGCTTGTAATGGATATAAAGAATAATCTACCGCTTTACCTTTGGCCATGGAGACCAACACACCTTGATTACGAGTGCCTACCTCCCCCTCTTTGACTGGGCCATAATGATCAAAGACATGATAAAACAAACCTGAGCCTGAGGTTGCAGTTAAAAATTCTGTTTGAAAACCAAGTAATCCACGGGAAGGAACAATATATTCCAGCCTAATACGACCTTTTCCATCCATCACCATATCTTTCAAGGCACCTTTACGCTCACCGAGTCTTTCCATAATAGTACCTTGATGCCGCTCCTCAACCTCAATAGTTACATACTCAAAAGGCTCGGACTTAACGCCATCAATTTCTTTGATAATCACTTCAGGACGAGACACTCCCATCTCAAAACCTTCTCTACGCATATTTTCAATCAATATGGATAGATGTAACTCACCACGCCCTGATACTTTAAATTTATCAGGATCATCTGTTGCAGCAACGCGCAAAGCAACATTGTGTTGTAACTCTTTATCCAGCCGCTCCCTAATTTGCCGTGTGGTAATAAATTTACCTTCTTTACCCGCAAACGGTGAATTATTAACCTGAAATGTCATGCTGACAGTAGGCTCATCAATTGAAAGTGCAGGTAATGCATTGACATCAGCAGGGTCACAAATTGTTTCTGAAATTTGTAATTTATCAATGCCACAAAAAGCAATGATATCACCAGCATTTGCCGATTCAACTTCAATACGTTCTAAACCACTAAAGCCATAAAGCTTTAACATACGTCCATTTCTGCTGTTACCCTCACAATCAATGAGAGTAAGAGGCATACCCCGCTTCACTGTACCTCGTTGAATACGCCCAATACCAATAACACCAACATAGGAATTGTAATCAAGACTAATGACTTGCATTTGAAACGGTGCATCAACATCTACAACAGGTGCCTCTACCTTATCAATAATAGTCTGCAATAAAGGAGTCATATCTCCTGCAGAAATATCTTCTTCTAAACCAGCAAAACCATTTAAAGCAGACGCATAAATAATAGGAAAGTCTAATTGCTCATCCGTTGCACCAAGATTGTCGAATAGATCAAAGGTTTCATTTACAACCCAGTCAGCTCTTGCACCTGCTTTGTCTATCTTATTAATAACAACAATAGGTTTTAAACCCAATGCAAACGCTTTTTGGGTGACGAATCGTGTTTGTGGCATAGGGCCATCTACAGCATCAACCAGCAATAATACGGAATCTACCATTGATAATACACGTTCGACCTCACCACCAAAATCAGCATGCCCAGGTGTGTCTACAATATTAATATGATAGCCATTCCAATCAATTGCTGTGTTTTTTGCCAGTATGGTAATTCCCCTTTCTTTTTCAAGATCATTGGAATCCATCATTCTCTCACCAATTTTTTCATGGGCTGAGAAGGTTCCTGATTGTTCTAGTAATTTATCAACCAATGTAGTTTTACCATGGTCAACGTGTGCAATAATTGCAATATTTCTTAGTTTTTCTAGCACTTTAGTATTTTAGTATTTTAGAGTTATATGTTTGATATTGCTTATAGGTAATGTGTTAAACACCTAAGCATAATTAATTTTTACATGGTTATTAACAAAGCACTGCGTGTTTTCAATTTGTCTCTCAAGACATGACGCAGGTACATCCATGTAGCCTTGGCGACGGTATCCATGCTGTCAACAGTCTCGAAATAAAGTGAAAACACCTTAAAACCTGTGGCTTGTCAATACCCATGTTTATACCGTATTCAACAAATAAATACACCAATCTAGCCCCTATATTATCACCTTATGAGCACACTAAAAATAGGGGGTTATCAACAAGTATCTCCCTATTTTTAGCAAACACATAAGGTGCTAATATAAGCACTATATTAGTGTATTTATTTATTGAATATGGTATTTTTTTTAAAACACATCGTTTCTAGCTTTGTATCCAAGGGAGTCCATGAAATTGCCAACCATTAACATTTCCTCTATGTTTGTTTTCATCTAAATCACCCTCAAAACCGTCCACAATATTGATTAAATGTTGATATCCTACTTCTTCTAAAAGCTTTGCCGCCGCTAAAGATCTAGCACCACTCCGACACAGTAGTAAGATAGGGTTCGTTTTATCGGGAACAGCTTTATCAACTTGTACAATAAACTGCTCGTTTAACTTCATTTCTGGAAATTCCTTCCAGACTATTAGAATTGCTTCTGGAGGATGCCCAACAAAATAATATTCCATCGTTGTACGCACGTCAATAATGACGGCTGTGGGGTTTTCTTGTAAGAAATCCCTGCATTGTAATGTACCTAAATTTTCAATCATTATTTCTACAAAAGTTTTTGAACAATAAAATAAGTTTCATTTCTATCCCCATTCGTTATATTACCAATTAAGCTATATCCTCTATAAAAAAGAACTCTCTATTATCGCATTACTTAGAAATCGATCAAGGAAACAACGACATTAAATTCATTTTTTGGCAATATAAGGGTTAATATCGGTAGGATTTATGGTTATAGTTAAGTTCCGATGCTTGGCTTTTAATTTTAATTTTTTTAATGCAAGCGCTGAAATGTCCCATACATCTTGAGTCTAGCCCCTGTCTTGACAAAAATAATGCACTTCCTTAGACCACAAGCTAAATCTAATACCTTCCCTGCACGAGAGACACATTGTAAACCACAAAGAAACAATTAATCCGTTAAATGCCATATTGTTTATTTTTATAGCCCTGTAGAATTGTACCTAAGTTAAATTCATTGCCTTTTTTATCCGTTCATGAGTTATGCTGAGGTCTCTGAATATCTAATTTACTTATTTTTCTCTATACAATAAATCATTGGTTTTACATCGCGGCACAAAACCTGTAACTGCTTCTTTAAGAATTTCTCTCATTGTTATAAAGACTCAAGACTAAAGACCCCTTGATTTTTGGTAATTTCTTATGGAGTGTTAAAGTCTGGGCAGCCATTTGATGTGGATTATGCAAAATAATGGTTAAATTGATGTGTTTTTGTGTGAATGATGGGAGTTTGGGGATAAGACTCCAAAGGCTGTGAACTAAGCTAAAAGTTAACCCCAAATAAAAATCAAAAAAGCTTGTATTCAGGACTAAAGTAACTGGAACCTCTGTTACCATACGTCATTCCCGAAGTCTGTTATCGGGAATCTAGTTTTAAACACCTAGATTTCTGCTTAGAACATGCAGGAATGACGGAGGCAGTGAAGCGGATTTTATACCCTATTCAACAAATAACTCTGAATGAAAGAGCTTTAGTTGCTCTGTGTTTGGGGTTGATTTTGTTAGTATGTTTTATCAGCAAAACGACCAATAAATAGCCGTTATTTTACCAAATACTGCTTGTTTTGTCTATAGTTTTTGTTTAATTTATTGTTATAAATCAGATGGTTGTTGTGTTTTTAAGGGTTGACTAAATAAAGGAATGACAGACCTCGAAGAGTCTAAAACATTGCCAAAACGAACCAGAATAAATCGAGTGTTATCGCCGTTATCAATACTTAAATCTTGTAAGATTGATTTTGCAAAATATGATCCAGACATTAAATGCAAGGCTAATCTTTGAGCCTAAATTCAAAGGCTAAATGTATTTTTTGCTTTTGGCTTGAGCTGCGGTCAAGTAAAAAATACACACTTTGCGGTCAAAGCAAGTGGTGCGTTTATGTTGCAAATTCAAGTTACTAAAATTGCCAAACTACTTGAATATGATAAAATGCTCGCTGTACTGCCTAATCATTTTTCCTACAATTAAAATACAGGTCAGTATCTGGAACTAAGCTTGATACAAATATTTGTTATCAATGGGTTAAAAAAATAATAATTAAGAGGAAAATACAATGATTTTTGGTGGATTGATTGCAATATTAACGGCAATTTGGATTTATAGAACAGCTCGTGAAGAAAAGATAGGAAATTCTTTTTATTGGGTCACAGGCAGTTTTGTTGTTTATCTAACAGTACAGATTTTAATGATTAATTTTAATTCAATGATTGTTGAAACCTTTGATACCGATGTATCAATTGAATGCGATGCAGTGGATGGACTTAATGCAAGAGATAATAGTGATACTTCTGGCATACAATTACGGCAGCGGGAGTGCGTAGATGCATGGAAGGATAATAATGAGGATGATAATAGTGATACTGCTGGCATACAATCAGGGACTGGCGGCACTTTTATCGGTATTATTTTTGAACTGTTGCCCCTTGTCGTTCCTTTCTTTGCTGTTGCATTTATAAGATTAAGACTAATGCTTAAACAACCACTTTCTATGGCAACATTATTTAGTGGCATTAAAGAAATGTTTATAGCCATTGGGCAAAGCTTTAAAAGTGTAGAATAGCTTTTAAAGTTTACCTATTTAAAAAAAAGCCTAGTTCATCTGGGCTTTTTATTTATTAAGCAGTGCATTGTTTACAAGCTATTAACTAACCACAATAGATACAATAAGACCCAGTACGCTAATAAACAATATCGTTACAATCAAACCAACAATAATATAGGATGATAAAGAGCCTGTTGCAAAATCTATTTTTCTGTTTTTATTGCTTTGTACCCCAATTCCTGCAGCAATAACACTTTTAAATATAGAATACAAACTTGGCTTTGGCATTTTTCTCACCCCTTTTTTAAGCTACTAATTTTTTCAAAAGCACTCTAAATACATTTTCTTAATTTACTGAAATGAACTCAACGTATAATACCATATTCAATAAATAAATATACTAATATAGTGCTTATATTAGTGCCTTATGTGTTTGCTAAAAATAGGGGGCTACTTATTGATAACCCCCTATTTTTAGTGCGCTCATAAGGTGATAATATGGGTGCTAGGTTGGTGTATTTATTTGTTGAATACGGTATAATATCAGCTAACACGTTGTATCAGTAATAAAGCATATCTCAGGCTTATCCATAAATAGTTAATCCTCAATGAATAATATCGAATTATTAAAACAACAGTTATCAAAGCGTATTCTGTTTTTAGATGGTGCCATGGGTACCATGATTCAAAGCTATAAATTGGAAGAAAGTGATTATAGAGGGGAGCGGTTTGCTGATTGGGAATGCGACCTGCAAGGTAATAATGATCTTTTATCATTGACTCAGCCCAATATAATTAAGGCCATTCATCGAGCCTATTACGATATAGGCGTTGATATTATTGAGACCAATACTTTTAATGCGACCAGCATTGCCATGGCTGATTACAAAATGGAGTCATTAGCCTATGAAATTAATTTAGAATCAGCTCGGTTAGCAAAAGAAGTAGCTGTAGAAGTTAGCGCATTAAATCCAGATAAACCTCGCTTTGTAGCAGGTGCTATAGGCCCTACAAATCGTACTGCCTCCATGTCCCCTGAAGTTAATGACCCAAGTTTCAGAAATATTAGCTTTGACGAATTGGTTGGGGCCTATACAGAGGCTGTAAGAGGCATGTGTGACGGTGGTGTCGATATTATTTTAATCGAAACTATTTTTGACACTTTAAATGCCAAAGCAGCTATTTTTGCAGTTGAACAATATTTTGATGTGCTAGGTTATAAATTACCGGTGATGATTTCAGGAACGATTACTGATGCATCAGGGCGAACACTATCAGGTCAAACTGCCGCAGCTTTTTGGAATTCTTTAAGTCATGTAAATCCAATATCTATTGGTTTTAACTGTGCATTAGGTGCCAAAGAATTACGCCAATATATTGAAGAAGCCTCCAGTATTGCTAATACTTATATTTCTGCACATCCTAATGCCGGTTTGCCCAACGAGTTTGGCGAATATGATGAAAGCCCTGAAGATATGGCTATTGAATTAGCGGATTGGGCTGCAAATGGCTATCTAAATATTATAGGGGGATGCTGTGGTACTTCGCCTGATCATATCAAGGCGATTATTGAAGCGGTAGAAAAATACCCACCCAGAAAAATTCCTGATATAGAAAAACAATGTCGCCTTGCAGGTTTGGAGCCGCAAAACATTAGCCCTGATTCCTTATTTGTCAACGTAGGTGAAAGAACCAATGTGACCGGTTCTGCCATATTCAAACGATTAATCGTTGGTGATGATTTTGAAGCAGCTCTGGCAGTTGCCAAGACACAAGTAGAAAATGGTGCGCAAATTATTGATATCAACATGGACGAAGGCATGTTGGAATCCAAAGAAGCAATGGTACGCTTCCTCCATTTAATTGCCTCCGAGCCTGATATTGCAAAAGTGCCTATTATGCTGGATTCATCCAAATGGGATATTTTGGAAGCGGGGCTAAAATGTATTCAAGGCAAAGGGGTGGTCAATTCAATCTCCATCAAAGAGGGTGAAGAAAACTTCATTAAGCAGGCTAGGCTTGTTCGCCGCTATGGTGCGGCAGTCATTGTCATGGCTTTTGATGAGCAAGGTCAAGCCGATACCCAAGCAAGAAAAATAGAAATTTGCCAACGGGCTTATAAAATATTAACTGAAATAGTTAACTTCCCCGCTGAAGATATTATTTTTGACCCTAATATTTTTGCCATTGCTACGGGTATTGATGCCCATAATAATTATGCCGTGGACTTTATTGAAGCCACTCGGGAAATTAAAAGAACACTGCCCCATGTTTTAATTTCAGGGGGTATATCTAATGTCTCTTTTTCATTTCGCGGAAATAATTTAGTGCGAGAGGCGATACATGCTGTCTTTCTATATCATGCGATTAAAGCAGGCTTAAGCATGGGGATTATTAATGCCGGACAATTAGCTATTTATGAAGACATTCCCGAAGAATTAAAACAAGCCGTTGAAGATGTTGTTTTAAATCGTAAAAACGATGCTACAGAAGCCATGCTAGAAATGGCACAAAAATATCAAGGTGATGGCAGCAGTGCTAAAAAAGAAGATTTAGAATGGCGAAACTGGCCCGTTAAAAAACGCTTGCAACATGCTTTAGTCAAAGGCAATGCAGATTATATTATTGAAGATACTGAAGAGGCGCGGTTAGCCGCCGAATTACCTTTGCATGTGATTGAAGGCCCTTTAATGGATGGCATGAATGTAGTCGGCGATTTATTTGGTGCAGGCAAGATGTTTTTACCACAAGTGGTGAAATCAGCACGGGTGATGAAAAAGTCTGTGGCTCATTTGCTACCCTTTATGGATGCGGATAAAGATGGCAGAATGAAATCCAACGGAAAAATATTGATGGCAACCGTTAAAGGCGATGTACATGATATTGGCAAGAACATTGTTTCTGTAGTATTACAATGCAATAATTTTGAAGTGATTGACATGGGTGTAATGGTGCCTGCAGAAAAAATACTCAGAACTGCCAAAGAAGAAAATGTTGACATCATTGGCTTAAGTGGGCTGATAACACCATCCTTAGATGAAATGGTGCATGTGGCTAAAGAAATGCAGCGACAAGGCTTTGATCTGCCATTATTGATTGGGGGAGCAACCACCTCGCGCGCGCACACGGCTGTTAAAATAGAAGAAAATTATCACGCACCAACAGTGTATGTAATGGATGCATCACGTAGCGTAGGGGTGGTCAGCTCACTTTTAAGTAATACCTTAAAAACAGATTTTGTGAGCAAATTACGTGCAGAATATGAACAAGTACGTGAGCGTCATAAAGGTCGTAAAGCTAAGGTTAAACAACATAGCTTAGAGAGCGCAAGGCAGAACAGGTTTACTGATAATGATCATAGCCCAATTAAACCTTCCTTTTTAGGGGCACAGGTGATTGACCCATTATCCTTGGATATTTTAGTCCCCTATATTGACTGGACACCTTTTTTCCAAACATGGGAATTATCTGGTAAATATCCGGCTATATTAACCGATGATGTGGTAGGCGAGACAGCGGTGAAATTATTTGCTGATGCCAAGGCCATGATAAGGCAAATTGTTAATGAAAAATGGCTAATAGCTAAAGCAGTGATTGGTTTCTTCCCCGCCAACAGCATAGATGATGATATTAAACTCTACACGGATGACACACGAAGCACAGTATTAGAAACTTTACATCATTTACGGCAACAAAATATAAAAGCACCTGGGCGAGCCAATTTTTGTCTAGCTGATTTTATTGCTTCAAAAGAAAGTGGAAAAGCTGATTATATAGGTGGTTTTGCCGTCACGGCAGGCATAGGTATTGAACAAAAGCTGAAACAGTTTGAACAAGATCACGATGATTATAACGCCATCATGCTAAAAGCTTTGGCTGATCGTTTGGCTGAAGCATTTGCTGAATATTTGCATGAGCAAGTGAGAAAAGATCATTGGGGTTACGCAAGTGATGAGGAAAACGAAAATGCAGACTTAATTGCAGAGAATTACGCTGGAATTAGACCTGCACCCGGTTATCCAGCCTGCCCCGATCATACCGAAAAAGCCAAGCTTTTTAAGCTATTGAATGTAACTGCCTCTATCGGTATTGAGCTAACAGAAAGCTATGCCATGTTTCCCACGGCGGCAGTTAGCGGATGGTATTTATCGCATCCCCAATCGCAATATTTTAATGTGGGAAAAATCAATCAAGAACAAATTGAAAGCTACGCAGGCAGAAAAGGAATTTCTGTAGAAGTGGTAGAACGCTGGCTATCCTCACATATACATTAATTTTTATATAGGTCAGTGTGCTGAAAACCAAGTGCCTAGGTATAATTATCTAAGATTCAGCTTTAGGGTCACGGTCCAGAAGGTTTTGTACAGCAGTAAGAGGTGCTAGGTCTTCATATAGCACCTTATAAGTTTGTTCAATAATAGGCATTTCGACTTGATACTTAATAGAAAGAAAATAAGTTTCACGCGCTGCTGAAATGCCTTCAATTTCTTGGGCAATTTGTTTAACAACGGCTTCTTTATTTTTGCCTTCTCCTAGTGCCAGACCAAAACGACGGTTTCTTGATTGATTATCGGTACAAGTTAAAATTAAATCGCCTAACCCAGCTAAACCCATAAATGTTTCAGGCTGCCCTCCCAGCTTAATTCCCAAACGAATAATTTCTTGTAAGCCGCGAGTAATTAATGCGGCTCTTGTATTAGCACCAAAACCTAAACCATCTGCAATACCAGCAGCAATCGCTAAAACATTTTTAACGGCTCCGCCTACTTGAACAGCAATCATATCCTTACTGGTATAAGCTCTAAACCTTGAATTATGAAATATGCTGGCTAACTGACTTGAAAAGTCTGAATTGAGTGAAGCAATAGTGATTGCGGCGGGCAGACCTGCAGCAACTTCTTGTGCAAAGGTAGGTCCGGATAAAACAGCCGTGTGGTTAATATTGGGAAAAGACTGGTTAACAATTTGATGCAATAATTGACCATTTTCTGGATCAAACCCTTTAGTTGCCCACGCTATGCGCGTGTTATCACCTATATATGGCTTTAGCTGTAATAAGGTTGTTTTGAAGGCATGGCTAGGGACAGATAGTAGAATAACAGAGCCAAAACGTGCTGCTTTTTCTAAATCATCTGTAACTTTTAAGCTAACGGGGAATTTTAAGCCTGGTAAATAATGCTTGTTTTCTTTTGCTTTTAATAAATTGAGTATATGCTTTGGGTCATGCCCCCAAAGCATTGTTTTACAACCATTTTTTGCTGCTTGAATAGCAAGTGCAGTTCCCCACGAGCCTGCACCTAAAATGCTGATTGAGGCACCCATGCTAAATTAATTAACCGTGTTTGAGCCAGGCACTTGCTGTTGGGTGCTTTGTGGATTCTGCATATACAAGGTATCAAAATTTATGGGAGCTAACATTAGCTGCGGAAAGCCCCCTTTTGCAACTAGATCAGAAACCACTTCTCTGGCATAAGGAAATAATATATTGGGGCAAAAACTACCCAGCATAGGTGCTTTTTCCATCTCAGAAAAAGCAGAAATAGAAAAAATCCCTGCTTGATTAACTTCGACCAAGTAAGCCGTTTTATCATTACACTTTACTGTGACAGTAACGGATAATGAGACTTCAAACAGATTGTCTTCCAATGCTTGATTTTGGATGCCTAAATTAAAATCAACCGCAGGATCCCATTTTTCAGTAAAAACTTTAGGCGAATGGGGGGATTCAAAAGAAATATCTTTAGTAAAAATTTTTTGAATCGAAAATTGCTTATCTTTTGTTGTATTTTCAGCCATGATTTGTTTGCTATTAAGTCGCGTTGAGAAAAGAATAGGGTTAGATTTAAGTTATTAATTATTTTTTGAGACCTCTTTTTATCTTTAATTCACAGTTTTAACTGGCAAATTGCTGTCTTCCCAAGATTGCATACCACCGACAATATTAAAAACCTGTTCAAAACCTGTTCGCACCAGCGTTTTACAGGCAGGGCTTGCACGGTTTCCTGTCTGACAAACAACAATTACAGCTTGTTGTTTATATTTTTCTAAAGATGCGACTTGCTCAGAAAATTTTTCTACTGGGATATTAATGGCATCTTCAATATGCCCTTTTTTGTACTCATGGGGCACTCTTACATCAATGATAACAGTATCTGCCGCATTCATTTTTGTTACAGCAAGTAACGGTGATAAACCTTCAAATTTATTGAATACTGATTCCACCAGATCCTGAATGAGTAAGAAGCTGATAATTACCAGTGCCAGACAAAGTAGATAGTGATTGCCGATAAATTCTAAATATTGATCCATTATTGAAATTTTATTTTTATGTAGAGACCTCAGCATAACTCTGGACGGACAAAAAAAGGGATAGAATTTTTTAGGTTTTAGTCAAAATACAAGTGTAATAGCTATTGCACGTTATTTTGGCTGAAAGATGGAAAACTTCTAGCCTTTTTTATCCGTTCATAAATTATACTGAGGTCTCATGTAGTTAATAGACCTGTTAAAGTCTTGTGTTAAGGAACGTAAATTAAGGGTGTGGGTTTTTTGATTTATCAGGCTGTTAAAACAGTTTGGTTTTTTGCCCTGAAAAACCAGAATTTTCAGCATCCTTAGTGCCAAGACGCTCGGAGAGTTTGCGTGGATGTACTTACATCCTGATAAATCAATACGCTACATTCTTAGCAATCACATTCCGCGAGTAGTTATACCATATTCAATAAATAAACATACTAATACAGTGCTTATATTAGGGTCTTATTTGTTTGCTAAAAATAGGGGCTACTTGACAATAACCCCCTATTTTTAGTGTGCTCATAAGGTGATAATATGAGTGCTATATTGGTGTATTTATTTGTTGAACAGAGTATTAGTTAAATGATAAAATAATCAAGGTTGCAAAGGTAAAAAATACTAGCCGACTATTTTAACGTATTTATTAAGCAAACAAAATAAAAAACTAGCAAAATAACAGCAGTATTTGTTATTATTCAAGGTTTGCGTAAGCTAACTCTTGTATTTATTCAATCTATCTTGAGGCCATTGAATAGCTGCTCACACCTATAAAATATTATCAATTTACTAATTTTTAGTACATTAAATGGAGAATAGAAGTAATGTCTAATAGACCTAAACCCGTAGTTTTATTAATTCTTGATGGTTTCGGATATAGTGAACAACAGCAAAATAATGCGATTGCCATGGCCAACACACCCTGTTGGGATAAGATGCAAAAACAGTATCCCATGACATTATTGGATTGTGCTGGTGATGCGGTTGGATTACCACAAGAGCAAATGGGTAATTCAGAAGTAGGGCATTTGCATATCGGTAGTGGTCGACTTATGCGACAAGAATTATCAAAGGTGACGGCTGCTATCGCAGATAATAGTTTTTTTAGCAATACCGTTTTATGTCAAGCTGTTGACCAAGCCATGAACAAAGATAAAGCCTTGCACATTATGGGTTTGTTATCCCCTGGGGGTGTCCATAGTCACCAACAGCAGATTTTGGCTATGGTGGAATTAGCGGTTAAACGCGGCTTAAAAAAAGTGTATATGCATGCCTTTTTGGATGGTCGAGATGTGCCACCGAAAAGTGCTATGAATTCAATTGATTTATTAGAGGCTAAGTTTTCTGAACTGGGCGCAGGGCAAATTATTTCTGTGACAGGGCGTTTTTATGCTATGGATAGAGATAATCGTTGGGAGCGGGTACAAATTGCTCATCAACTTATTGCCAAAGGTGAATCTGAGTATCAAGTCAATTCAGCGACTGAAGCACTGAAAGCAGCCTATGCAAGAAATGAAACTGATGAATTTGTAATGCCTACAGCGATTATGGGTAAGGAGGGGCATAGTATTATTTTAGATCCCGAAGACTCCATTGTGTTTATGAATTTCCGTGCGGACAGAGCCAGAGAAATTTCGCGCGCATTGACAGAATCAGAATCAGAATTTGATGGCTTTGAGCGTAATTGCACACCTCACAGCGGTTATTTTGCAACCTTAACCCAATATCACGAAGCTTTTGATTACCCCGTTGCCTATGCCCCCGTTGAAGTAAAAAATGGTATCGGTGAAGTATTGGCAGATGCTGGTTTGCATCAATTACGCCTTGCTGAAACTGAAAAATATGCACATGTAACTTTTTTCCTCAATGGCGGAAGAGATAAACCATTCAAAAACGAAGATCGTATTTTAGTGCCTTCACCCAAAGTTAAAACCTATGATCTTCAGCCTGAAATGAGTGCAGCTGATGTCACACAACATCTACTGAATTCTATCAAAGAGCAAAAGCATGATGTTATTATCTGTAATTATGCTAATTGTGATATGGTCGGTCATACAGGTGTTATTGACGCTGCGGTAAAAGCAGTAGAAACCATAGATGCATCGCTGCAAAAAATTATTGATGGCTTAAATGAAGTCAATGGACAAATGCTAGTCACCGCAGATCATGGCAACATTGAAATGATGGTGGGGGTAGATACAGGGCAGGCACATACAGCACATACCACTAATTTAGTACCTTTAGTGCATGTGGGTGGTAATAAACTCTTATCTGATGGAGGTAGTTTATCTGACTTGGCTCCAACAATATTAGATATTTTAGATTTAAAACAACCTATTGAAATGACAGGTCACTCGTTAATCTAATAGTTTAGTGTAACAAACGTTTGATTGAATCAGCTTATGAAAGCTAACAGTTATTGTTTTATTCTTTTGTTTACCTGTTATTTTTTTTGTTTTGAAACTTTAGCCAGTGAGGTTGAAAAAAAAACAAAAGAATTGACGGGGCTGCAAACAAAGATCAAACAAATTAGCTCAACAATAAATAATTTAAAAGCAAAAAAAAATAGCTTAATTGCTGAGTTAAAAACACTGGATATTCAGTTTGGAAACAGTGCAACCCAATTAAAAGAATTGAAACAACAAATAACAACGATAAATAGTGCCCTAAAAAAAAATCAACAAAAAATAAATATAAAACAAGGGCAAGTTGATAAACAAAAAAGGAGCCTGGAACGGCAAATAAAAGTGGCTCATAGTATGGGACGAAATGACAAGTTAAAACTCATGCTTAATCAACAAGACCCTGCTGTATCAGAAAGAATACTGACTTATTACAACTATTTTAATAAAGTTAGGCTGAAAAAAATCTCAAAAATTGACTCTGACTTACAGCAACTGCATTCATTGAAACAACAGCGAGATAATGAAAGCACCCTTTTGCTTGAAAAACTCAGTAAAGAAAACGCCGAACAAGCCACTTTAGTAGAAACAAGAGAAAAGCAAAAAAAAATACTCAAAAAAATCGGCAGATATTTTGATACAAGAAGTAATCAATTAAAGCGCTTTAAAAGCAGCGAGGCGCGATTAAAAAAACTGATTATCAAATTACAACAAGCCACAGATGATTTTCCTTTTGAAGGATATGTGGGCAAAGAATTTTCAAAATTAAAAGGTAAGCTACCCTGGCCTATCAAAGGTAAAATACTAAAAAAATTTGGAGCCAAGCGTTCTGGGGGCAAATGGGATGGTGTTTTAATAAAAGCAAAAAATGGAGCCAACATCCGAGCAGTTACCAAGGGAAGAGTAGTTTATGCAGATTGGTTACGGGGATATGGATTGTTGACTATTATTGAACACGGGAAAGGTTATATGAGCTTATACGCTTTTAATCAAAGCCTGTATAAATCAGTAGGCGACTGGGTTAACGCAGGGACAGTCATTGCTTCAGCAGGTCAAAGTGGAGGACAACCCGAGACAGGACTGTACTTTGGGATAAGAAAGCAAGGTAAACCTGTTAACCCCGAAAAATGGTGTCGAAAAACTCGATAAGAGAAAATTAGATCAATAACGACGAATTAATTTTAAACTTGAATAATATTTATTTTAGGAGTGTTAAAGCATATGCTGATAAAGAAAAACAATGTAATTTTATTTTTTGGAATGTTATTAGGTGTCCTGTTAAGCATAGGGAGTAGTGTTTTTGCTGGACGCGAAAGTGCTAAAACAAGCACTTCGACCGCTACCAAAGGACAGCAAAAAACAATTTCTTTGCCCTATAAGGAACTCAGACGATTTACCGAAGTATTTGGCAGGATAAAACGTGATTATGTTGAGCCGGTTACTGATAAAAAGTTACTTGAAGATGCTATCAAGGGCATGTTATCGGGCCTAGATCCACATTCTGCCTATTTGGATGCTGAACAATATAAAGGCTTGAGAGAAGGTACAACAGGTCAATTTGGTGGTTTGGGTATAGAAGTCACTATGGAAAATGGTTTTGTTAAAGTTATCTCTCCAATTGATGATACACCTGCAAAGCGTGCTGGCATGAAAGCGGGTGATTTGATCGTAAGATTAGACAAAAAGCCCGTTAAAGGAATGAGTCTGGCAGATGCGGTCAAACTCATGCGTGGTAAACCTGGGGATGATATTTTATTAACGGTGATTAGGGAAGGTGCTGATGCACCGCTTAAAGTCACTATCACCCGTGCTATTATCAATGTAAAAAGTGTTAAAAACAAAATTCTAGAAAAAGACTTTGGTTATATCCGCATTAGCAGTTTTCAGTCCAGAACAGGACAAGGTCTTATTGAAGCAGTCAATGAGCTGAAAAAAGAAAACCAAAATGATTTAAAAGGTTTGGTTTTAGATTTAAGAAACAACCCGGGTGGCGTTCTAAATGCAGCTGTTGAGGTCAGCGATGCTTTTTTAGAAAAAGGCTTGATTGTCTATACTGAAGGTCGAATTAAAAATTCAGAAATGCAATTTAATGCTACCCCAGGCGATATAGTTGATGGCGTACCTATAGTGGTATTGATTAATGCCGGATCAGCATCAGCCTCGGAAATTGTTGCAGGTGCATTACAGGATCATCATCGAGCCATTCTCATGGGTGAAAAATCTTTTGGCAAAGGCTCAGTGCAAACTATTTTACCTACAGGTAACGATGCTGCGGTTAAATTAACGACTGCACGATATTACACGCCTTCTGGCCGCTCCATTCAAGCCGAAGGTATAGAGCCAGATGTTGTATTAGAAAGAGTTAAACTAGAAGCATTAGCAACATCATTTAAACCAGTAAAAGAAGCGGATTTATCGCATCATTTAGAAAATGGAGACAGTAATAAAGAAGGAGAAGAAGATAAAAATGATGAAGATAAAAATGATGAAGATAAAAATGATGAAGATAAAAATGATGAAGATAAAAATGATGAAGATAAAGCAGAATCTTCGGATCTACGCGATTACCCTTTGCATCAAGCATTAACTTTATTGAAAGGATTGAGCATTTTGAATAAATAATTTCTGATGTTGTTAAGAAAGGGACATATTAGCAATGTTGCTTAAAATTGCTATGCTTGACAATTCAAGCATAGATTAAGTGTCCCTTTTTTTTGTAAAAAAGTGTCCAGTTAAATGGGGGAACTTCACGATAGAGAATGGTTTTTGGTTTTTAAGGGTTGACTAATTAAAAATTAAACCTCTCTCCAACATAAATATTATGGCTAGAGTTAGAGTACTCTATATCTAGAGGCTTATATTCAACATCTGAAGTTCCAAAATAACGGTATTTTATTCCAATATCCATATTGTCGTTTATAGCATAATCAAGTCCTCCTCCTACTTGATATGCAAAAACAAAATCAGATTCACTGCTTGTATCTGTAGCCTCCAGCCACACATTTGCAAAACCAATACCTCCACTTATATATGGGGTGAAGTCTGTACTATTTTTAAAATCCCAATAAGTATTGGCTAATAAAGAAATGCTATATACATCAATATCAAATGATGCAACATTTATTTGATCAATCTCCTCTACTTCATTTTGTTGATAACTAACCTCTGTTTCTAACCTCATATTATCAAATTCATAACCCATAGCTAAAGATGCTGCAAAATCAGTGTTTAATTCAGCATTAGTAACTTTTTCTCCAGCAAAAGTAATATCTGAACTCTCAGGTATTGCTACCCCTAAATTTCCACTGATATAACTACTAGATAATGCAGTACCTGAGCTTAAAATTAGTACGCATAGCATTGTAAACATTTTTTTCATTTTTTTCTCCACACTCTCTATAAATAAAAATAGAGAGATGGAGAGGTAGGCATCTAACGACCCAAATAACATGACAAAAACGGCTCCACTGTTTTTGTTCAGGTTGATTTTTTGGTTATGCTTTTAAAAAGCGAGTGTGTATGCGTTTATGTGACCGTTATAGACTAAAAGACAATTAGATAAAACATCACGACCGATTAAAGCATAGATACCTTGCTTTGAAAGTTGCGACTCTATAACAGGCAAAACATGAATTGTATATACTAGGTCAGGATGGATTAAACCTATGGATACATCGTATTGATTACATGTGTGCTGGCTTGACCCAGTTGATGGAGTGGAAATTCCTACTGAACCAGTTGGAGGTAATTTTAATGATTGGATTACAGATGGATCAATACAAGTGCAACTTGCTCCAGTATCAATTAACCCTCTGACTCTAACTGGTTCAGGAGCAATTTCACCTGCTTTTTTCAGAGCCTCTAGTCTTGGTTGGCTAACACCAACCATTAGCTCTAAAAGAGGTCCATTTTGGTCAAGGTTAAATGTTAAACAGGGCATGAAGTACCTAAATCACGAGTAAAAAATTGAATTTGCTCAGACGCTAAAATTTTTTTAACTAAAAATGAATATGAAATACCAAATTTATCATATCCAATTTTTAATGCATCATCGTATGTTTCGTACACACCAGCTAGTTCTTCACCGTGAATTAAGGCAAACTTACCCTGCTCGTTTAATAATTCGGGTAGTAACTTTTTATAAGTTTCTACCTCTTTTTCAAGAGCAACTGCCACTTTACTATCCCCAATATAATTTTGTTGTTTTAGAAAGACATTCTTTCATGAAGGATAGACCAAAAGAAATTAATAAGGTTCTAAAACAAACTTATTTTTATTTTAAAACAATATATATGGGTATATTTATAAAACATCACTACATGTAGATATTTGTAGTATTTAAAAATAAGGGAAAAATAAGGGAAAAATAAGGGAAAAATAAGGGAAAAATAAGGGAAAAATAAGGGAAAAATAAGGGAAAAATAAGGGAAAAATAAGAAAAATAAGAAAAATAAGAAAAAATAAGGGGACGCTACCCTTTTTAAAAATAAGGAAAATAAGGGGACGCTACCCTTTTTTAAAATAAGGGAAAATAAGGGGACGCTACCCTTTTTTAAAATAAGGGAAAATAAGGGGACGCTACCCTTTTTTAGGTCTACCCACCCCTTTAAAACTCAAATCTCTACCAATCTTATCACTCAGATTTTTAATAAAATTATCACCTCCGCACGGTAAACCTTTGTGCGTGTTTCTTTGCAAGATTTCAATATGTTTTTGCCTTATCATAGACTGTAAGTAATCTTGATATTCATTCTGTAAAACACCAATATCATAATCCGTTATTAACTTATCATGAGATACGCCTAAATGATGACTTGCACTTGAATGTTTATAATCAA
>QPIL01000100.1 GCA_003666325.1 Methylococcales symbiont of Iophon sp. n. MRB-2018 | reverse complement strand
CTACTTGCCCAACCGTTTCAAATACCATTGAATGGTCAGAATATGCCACGAACAAGAACACGGTAAAGGTTCTCTATTTGCCGATACTTTGTAGGATGGTAACTAAGGAAAATTTAGAGTACTAACGCCAAAATAAGCGGCAGATAAAAGGGGCATAATTTTTGCGTCTTTTTGCAAAATTTATGACGCTTTTAGCCGTCCGCTTGATTTTTTTGTTAGCTTTTAACTCCACGTTGTCTCTAACTGCTTATGTTCAATAGCACAATCCCTAAGATACAAATTTATGAGACTCTGATAAGGAATACCTTTTGTATCCGCCATATCTTTAAAATAAGAAATGGTTTCTTCATCAATGCGAATAGTAATTTGTTTTTTAAGTCGCTTTGCATAGGGATTTTTAATAGATTTTGAAAAATCGTAAGATTCACGCATGGTTATAGCCCTCATACTGTTTTCGTTCAAATTTATCAGCTTTTCTAGCTGAAATAATACGAATAGTATTCAAGTCTCTTTCGCAATGACAAACTGTTAATAAGTTATATTGCGAACTCAAGCCCATTAGAATAAAACGTTCTTCACCTATGGAATTATCAGGGTCTGGAATCAACCGTGCTAACTCATCAGTAAACACAGTTTTAGCTTCTTCAAAAGAAACGTTGTGTTTTTTCTGATTAGATAAATTTTTATTCTCATCCCACTCGAATTTTAAACTATTCATAGGATGAGTGTAGTTATATTGTAGTTACAAGTCAATATAGATATTTTAAAAGCTAACGCTCTTGCTAACCTGCCATTTATACAGAGTGCAGCGAAGCGAAACGGCGTATAAATGGTCGGGTTGAGCTAATTGTTAGATTAGTTTTCAGTGTAATTAATCCACTGCGCCAAATTTCTGTTCCAAATACTTTTGGTGCTCCACATCGGTTCTTGCTGTTATTTCGAATCGTTTACATTCTAAGCGACCAACACAAAATTGAACTCTATTGTCAGTAAGGGAGCCAAGCCTAATGCCATCAACATACGATATTAATTGATTTAACTTTATCACACCCTGGGGTACCTCTGTTTTAAACTCTGCATCACCAGTAAAAACAACTAAACTTTGTATTTGTTCTTTTGGGATAAAGTCCAATAATTGCTGTACTGCTTGAACATGCTTTTTATTCTGAAAAATTGGACTCTGGAATTTGTTCTTGAACTTAAATTTTACTTGAGTCCATTGCTTTTGTTTTTCATTTGCGAATAGCCACCCTGAATAATGCTTAGTTTCAATAACTATAATGCCATTTTGTGTGATAAGTATATGATCAATCTGAGTAGTTCCATCACCATATTCTAGTGTTATATTGTTCAGAACGTGTGCAGTAGACTCTTTACAGTGGTTTGTAAGCACTTTTCTTACAGCTACTTCTCCTTGGTTTTCTTTTTTTTCCTTTATCTTCTTCTTTCTTCTTAGCCCAAGTAAAAAACCAAAACCAAGTGATATAGCAATTATTGATATTATCTCCATAGATGCTTCTCAAAGCTAACGCTTCGTATCATAACAATCGTGTCAACGGTCAGGTGGAATGATTTGTTATGTTTCATTTTCTAAATTTACTAAATTTTCAACCCCAGCCATATCTGCTAACATTTGAGTATATATTTTTAGGTCTTTTTGTAAGGCAGATAATTCCCTTCTAAATTCTTTGCATTTTTCAGCATCGTTAAAAGCATTTTGTTCTGATAATTTATGCCATTTTGCAGTAAATGGCCTAATTTTTTGATTAAGAATGATAATAGCGATTTTTGTAAATTCTATACAGTACCTACCATTTAACTTTATAACTTCACGAGTGAGTGGAAAAATAGAACAGATACTTTTTAATGCTGTTTCTTCATCGCCGTGGTTACCAACAAGTGGCTGAGTTGTAATTCTTGTAAGTAATTCAATATACAAATCCCAAGCAGCACTTTTATCTTCATCTTGTGGCTTCCACTCCATATCAAGAAATGGGGCTTTAATTTTTAGGGATGTCATACCCCAGTTTTCTAACCATTTACTCCACTTCATTGTATTAACACCAACTATTGTTAGATCTATTTTGACCAAACATATCCCCCGAATTATTGGGAGGGATTTGTTTCCTACGATTAAAAGCTTCGTGAATCCAGTTTTGTACTTCCTGTGGATTATCTGACCAATTATATATTTTTGCAAAATCACACTCAATATTGTCATAAAGTCTAGGGGGAACAGTGCAATGGTTATATTCAAAGGCATTATTTCTAGGGTATGTTGGAAGTATAATGCCTAACAATCCAGTACGAGAATTTAATTTAGTATCCCTAATACTTGAGGATATTTCCCAATCAACATGTTTTCTTTTCCATGTTTCAGAGCCAATTAAAACAACCGTAACACTAGCACTTCGAATAAACTCATCTCTAATTTTTTGGCGCGTTGCTTCTGTACCAGCATAAGGGCTTATATCTCCATCATTTACGGCTTTAGTTTCGAGAATGTCATAAACCCCAGAAAATAGTCTCTCAAATTCATTTTTGTAATTTTCATCGTTTGCATGATGATAACTAATAAATACATTGTGTCTATTGTTCATTTATTTCTCCTTTTGAAACATAACGCCCGCATCACAGGCTGCCGTAAGTGGCGCGTCTTTTGCGGGCTTTTTCTTTTCGCAAAAGGCGTGACGCTTACGGCAGTCCTAGTGCATGCGATTGTTATGCTTTTATTTATCATTTTTCACTTTCATTTAATGGCGATGTACTTGGGTATGGCACTTTTCCAGATGGAACTACTTTAGAAGCATTTTCTAAATGAAGGTCTTGATCGTCAAAAAAGATATGGGGATGAAATGCCTCTAACACTTTTGTTTTCTCTAAGCCACCTAAAAAGAAAACTTCATCAACATATACCCCCCAATGTCTGAGAGTTTTTATTACTCTCATTTCAGCCGGTGCATTTCTAGCAGTAACAATGGCTATTCTTACAGGGGAATATTCAACACTAAAAGGGAGACGTTCCTGTAATCTTGATAATTTCTTTAACAACGCCGCATACGGTCCTTCTTGCATAGGAACGTCTTGTTGTTGATCTTCATTTTTGTGAAATCCATCTAACCCTTCCATTTTATAAACAAGTTCACTACTTTCATCAAATAATACAGCGTCTCCATCAAATGCAATTCTAACTTGACCTTCTGGAATTGTTTTAACCGTTTTTGGCGGTTTTTTGACAATCGCAGCCGCACAGTTTTTGCCATCAATTACTCTCTGAGCATCTTTCACCGTTGTTGTTAGAAATAAATCCACATCAAAGGCATCCAGATAATCGACAACAGATTCACCACCTGTAAATGCATGCTTTGAGATTTTGAGATTATTATTTCTTATATTCTGTAGCACCCTAATTCCAGTTTCGGGGCTATTTCTTGACATAACAACCACCTCTATCAATGGCGGTTCTCCCTCAGCTTGATATTGATTTAATTCAAGAATAGCCTTAACGAGCGGCATACCAGTTCCATCAGTAAGTGGGTCACTTTCTCTTTCAAGCATGTATTTTCGATATTCTGCGATAGCAGTATCTTTACTCTGATCATATTTTTCTCGAAAAACTTTGTCAGCTTCTTCTAAGTCAAATAAAGCTGTTGCTGAAATTCCAATTACTAAAGTATCTGATAGACTTAATGGCATAAAATATATTTAACAATTATTTAAAATATCTACATTAATTATAGATGGAATTTTTCGATGTACTTGTTTCTCGAATGGGCGGTTTTAAAGCATAACGCCAAATTCAGTGGCCGCTGGCAGATGTTCGGTGAACTCTGCAAACACACAGAAATTTGATAAAAAATGACCTTTGAAAACGAACCGTGCTGCCAGCGGTCGACTGGAATTTTTTTGTTATATTTTATTTTGGACATAATTTAGAACACTTAACGGCTCTTTTTTCATAGAAAAATGATCTTGTAAATCATAAGCCATTTTTTCAAGAGGTGCATTCTGATAACCAAAACGAAGAATTTCTTCCATATACCGCTGAATGAACGGAACTGCTCCGAGATTTTTCCACTGTAATACATGTACAAGTTCATGGAAATGTAAAGCTATATCACCTTCATATCCTTTTTTAATAAAATAAGTATTTTTGTAAGTGATTCCTTCAAGATCCATATCAATAAAACTACCGAATCCGGCTTGACGTAATTCTGGAAAGTCTGGTTTTGGCAATTGATCAATTGCTACGTAATAACTATTTGAAAGAAAATCAGCCTGATAAAAACCATTAAATTGCGAACAAAACTTCTCGCATGATACTGCTTGGTCAGAATAGTTTTTTAAAGTTTGATCTATCCAGTTGTCTATTTTATTAAGCACTTTTTTTCCTATTTAAATATAACGTTGCTAATAACTGGCGTTTTATGAAGCGCAGCGTAGCAAAACGTCCAAGTTAATTGGCTTTGTTATATGTTTAGTTACAACGCATAGTGCCAAAAGAGTCTGTGCGACAAGTTGTGCCATCACTGCCTCTAGTGGTGCCAAAAGAATCAGTTCTCCACGAATTACCGTTATTATCTCTGGTAGTGCCGAACGAATCTGTACGATACGTTGAGCCGTCGCTACCTCTAGTTGTACCAAATGAGTCCGTTCTCCATGAATTGCCGCTATTGTCTCTGGTAGCTCCAAAAGAGTCCGTTCGATAGGTCGTACCGTCATCGCATCTAGTTGTACCGAAGGAGTCTGTGCGACATGTCTGGCTAGCGACTTGGCTGGAAACCAACAACATAAACACTGATGCTAGGTTTACTAATTTGTTCTTCATAATATTTCTCCGATTGATTGCATATAACGCCAGAATTCAGCCGACGCGTTAGCGATCGGCTGGAATGATTTGTTATACGGCTTATTGTTGCTACACATAACTCATTTAATGTTTTATATATTGTGCCTTCATTATTTTGGTGCATTTGCTGAAAATACTCATTGAGTAAATTTAGTGTCAATTTTTCAGGGAACAAAACACAAAGCAATCCGTCCAAATCTGGATTAGAAAGTAATTTTCTATATACAAGTGGCTTCAGGTGTTTTATTTCTTCAAAACTTGCTTGTGGATTTTTGTCAAAATTTATTTCAGGTAAATCTGGAATGTTATTTTTCCATGCTTTTAAATGGTTTAAAATTTCATCCCATATTTCTATTTTATTCAATTCATTAAATAGATTATCACCATAGGACAAATGCAACACAAGTCCATAATCTGTAGATAGTTTTTGAATTTCTGCTGTATAAAAGTTTTTGTTTTTAGTAAAACTGTCATCAATAAAGTAGAAAAATCCCACTACTTCTTTTCCTTTGTATGTTTCAAGAATAGCAGATATTTTCTTTTCAAAATTATCAATCTGTCCTCGTTTTTTACTTGAATCGTGGTCATCTCTTATTTTTTATTCGATAAAAAGTTATCGTAAGAACACTTTGTGATGGTGGTAATCTAAATAATCCTCTCTACCATTTACAGGTAAATTATTTACAACTTGTTTGTTTTGAATTCCTATTTTTTCCATGGGCGTTCCCCTATTCATGTATACCTTGGGACTAATTGAGCAAACAGGTCACTCATAAGACTAGCCACAGACATTCCGGTTATAATTGCATTTTGAACGGCTCTAATTGTATATGAGCTGATACGGACGATTCTGTTGTGAAAAAATAATGGATTTACGAAACAAGCGTTTTTTTTAGCAAGTAGTTGTCTTTTTTCAAGTGCTTTGCTGTATTTTTTATCAGAGGGATGGATCAGCTCTGGATTTTGTATTTTCGAAGTTTCTTCAAAAACACGCATCATGTTATAGCTCATTGCCGTCAAGCGCATTTGATTGCTGAGTGAATTAAGATGGGATGACCAGGCCTTTGTTTCTTTGAGGTTACTTTTGCTGTTATTGTAAGCCTTTTCAATAGTCCAGCGTTTGAAGTACAGCATGGCTATCGTGCCCGGGTTGATAGATTCAGGCAAGGTGCTTACAAAACGGTAAAGTTTTCCTGTTTCTGGGTCACGATAATGCACGACATTAAATTTGATGCCTTTATTTTCATAAATAGCGTAGCTTTCAACGCCCGTGTTGATAGCATTACTGTTGTCGAAATCAATCACTTTAACCGAGGTTGCAACTGAATTCTCTTTTAAAACGGATATCATGTAATTCTGCTGACCTTTCTGGCTTTGCCACCAGGCATAATCCATGACCGCCTTATCATACACATAAAGATGCTTTTCTTGTTGATTGAGAGAGCTACTATTGTGCTGCTCTATGTAACGACGTAACACGGGTATTTCCTGATGGCGTTGAGTGCCATTAGTGATACAGCTGAGTGATCTGAGCAATCCATTTCTGAGGTTCATGGCATAAATAAACCCCGCTGCGTAAACCTTGCCGTTATCGCCTTTCTGGGTATGATAGGCATGATCAATGAAATGACCGTCTGCCGCGTCTACTCGGTAATCATTGAGTTCAGGGAATTGCTTGAGGTAGTCAATGTCTTGGGATGCCAGTTGCTTGCACTGTAGTGCATAGCTCTGTATTTCGACGGCTTCAAGCATTTTTGTACGTCTTGTTGACTTGAGTGATTTAAAATAAGTCGAGTGAGCAATGAGATCACAATACAAGTCTTTGTTGTTTTGTAGAAAATGGCGACCACTATCAACGACGCTGATGACGCGTAATACTCCGAGACGGACAAAGTCGGTATCACTTAATTCGGGACATGATCGTTGCCATAAAGGGTGGCGTTCTGCTGACAAGGCTCTTGTTATACTGTCATAACAATGACCCATAATGTGGTCACAAAGTGAGCTCAATTTATTCATGCTGATTTTCCGTATTTTAGTTAAAAAAACGGAAAATCTAAAAAAATTTTTTTCTAAATTGCAAGTCTTTTTTTACAAAAAAACATATTTTTTCTTTTAATATCAAGGTGCTAAAACAGACTTCTTATTTTTAATGTGATGCTTTTCTGTAAAAAAACAGCCGATCAGCCCTTAGCGTTCATTAAAGCACTGTTTGCTGAGGTTTTTTCTAGTTAGCTTTGGTTTGAACGGGAACGCCCATGGTTTTTATACATAGAATGCGTTACCTTAATCCATTTGGACTTCCGTGATAAAAAAACAACTTTATTGTTGCAGCTTACCCCAATATTAGCTAATTAATCCGAACCCCTATTTCCCCACCCGCACTTGCCTTAATCGCACAAAATTTAAACTCAGGAATCTTGGCAGAAGGGTCTAATGCTTCATTGGTAATCAAGTTAGCACTGGCTTCGTTGTAGCAGAAAGCCATAAATATACAGCCTCGTTGTATTCCTAAATCAGTACGCGCATAAGCCGATACCTTTCCTCGCCTTGATTCTATGGTGATCAGTCCGCCAGGTTCAATGCCTAGGTTTTTTAAGTCTTCAGGATGGATGGTTATTACTGGATCTGGCTCAATGGCATCTAAAATGGTTGCGTGGCGTGTCATACTACCGGTATGCCAATGTTCTAGGTGGCGACCGGTAATGAAGATTAAAGGATAATCATCATCGGGCATTTCATCAGCATGGATGTATTCGGCGGGTACAAACCGACCTTTTCCTGAGTCTGTTGGAAAACCATCGGTAAAAATGATCGGCTCCCCTGGGTCACCTACATTTTCCAAAGGATATGTCAGCGAGTCTTCGTTTTCTAATCTATCCCAAGTCATTCCAGCAATACTGCCCATGGCCTGACGCATTTCATTAAAGACATCTTCAGGGCCGTTGTAAGTCCAGCCACAGCCTAGTCGATTGGCTATTTCCTGAATAATCCATAAATCCTGTTTGGCATCGCCTGGTGGGTTAACGGCTTGACGACCCATTTGTACACGTCTATCGGTATTAGAGAAGGTTCCGTTTTTCTCATAAAATGCAGAAGCAGGTAAAATAACATCAGCAAATCCTGCTGTTTCAGTCAGGAAAATATCCTGAATAACTAAGTGTTCCAAGGCTGCAAAAGCTTTGCGTGCATGATTTTGGTTAGGGTCAGACATAGCAGGGTTTTCTCCCTGAACAAACATGCCGAAAACTTCATTATCCAAAATAGCGTGGATCATTTCAACTGTAGTCAATCCTCGTTTAGGGTCAAGTTTTACGCCCCATAGTTTTTCAAATTTAGCTTGGTAGATTGGGTCTTCTACCGATTCATAATCTGGATAAACCATTGGAATCAAGCCAACATCTGAAGCACCTTGAACATTATTTTGTCCGCGTAGTGGATGTAAACCAGAACCGGGCTTACCAATTTGTCCTGTCATTAACGCTAAAGCAATTAAACAACGGGCATTGTCTGTGCCATGAATATGTTGAGAAACGCCCATACCCCATAAAATCATTGATCCATTAGAGGTGGCATAAAGTCGGGCTACTTCGCGTAGTGTTTCGGCATCAATGCCGCAAATGGGTGCCACTTTTTCGGGGCTGTAATCTTTTAAATGCACACGCATACGCTCAAAATCTTCTGTGTGTTTCTTAATATAGTTATCGTCTTGTAAGTCTTCATCCAAGATCGTATGCATAATGCCATTGAGCATAGCCACATCGGTATCAGGACGAAATTGCAGTACATGCGAAGCGTATTTAGAGATGGCTGTTTTGTTAGGATCCAGTAAAATAATTTTGGCACCATTTTTAGCTGCATTTTTCATAAATGTAGCAGCTACAGGATGGTTATTGGTGGGATTAGAGCCAATGATAATAATCACTTCTGCTTTACTAACATCGGATACGGGGTTCGATACTGCACCAGATCCTAGGCACTCTAATAATGCGACTACGGATGAGGCATGACAAAGACGGGTACAGTGATCAACATTATTGTTACCAAAGCCGGTGCGAATCAGTTTTTGGAATAGATAGGCTTCTTCATTGCTGCCTTTAGCAGAGCCTAATCCAGCTAATGCTCTTTTACCTTTTTCATTACTAATTTTTTTTAGCCCAGCGGCGGCAAATTCTAAAGCCTCTTCCCAACTGGCTTCACGAAAAACGCTATCCAAATCATTAGGGTCAAGTAATTCTGTGGTTTTAGCAACGCCATCACGTCTGATTAAGGGTTTGCTTAAACGTAAGGGGTTATTAATATAGTTAAAACCATAGCGACCTTTAACACAGAGGCGATAATGATTGGTAAAGCCATCACGACCTTCGGTATAAAGAATTTTGTCGTCTTTAATGTGATATTTAATTAAGCAACCTACACCACAATAGGGGCAGGTTGAATTGACTGTTTTATCAGCGATTTCAAGACCCACATTATTGGACGGCATTAAGGCACCGGTAGGGCAAACTTGTACACATTCGCCACAGGCAACACAACTGCTGGCAGCCATAGGGTCGGCAATATCAAAAACGATTTCTGCATCTGCACCGCGATTGGCAAAGCCAATCACATCGTTCATTTGTTCTTCACGACAAGCACGCAAACACCGTGTGCATTGAATACAGGCATCCATATTAACGGCAATAGCAGGATGTGATAAGTCAGCTTCGGGTTGGACTCGCGAGGCAAAACGAGGATCGTCTACTTTTAGCTTTTTAACCCATTTATCTAATTCAGAATCCAGTTTATAGGGTGATTCACTTATGGCTGGCACTGGCATATCGGATTGTAATAATTCCAATACCATTTTTTGTGATTTTACAGCGCGTTCACTAGCCGTTTGCACTTTCATGCCGCTTGTTGCTACTCGACAGCAGGAAGGTGCTAAAGTCCGTTCACCTTCAATTTCTACCATACAGACACGGCAGTTGCCATCAGGGCGTAAGCCTTCTTTATAGCAAAGATGAGGGATTTCTTTGCCTAGCCGTTGTGCTGTTTGTATTAGGGTTTCGCCTTCGTAGCTTGTTACATTTTCACCATCCATTGTAAAGTTAATGGTTGTTTCATTGATGTATTCAGGATTTGCAGCCATGATTAATCTCTTCTTAATGGAGTTTATAGTTCATCAGGGAAATATTTTATAACGCAGCGCATAGGATTGGGAGCAGCTTGCCCTAAACCACAAATAGAAGCGTCAACCATAACGGAAGAAAGTTCTTCCAGTAAATCAGTGTCCCAGTCTTTTTGTTTCATCAATGTTGCCGCTTTTGCTGTACCGACACGACATGGGGTACATTGACCACAGGATTCTTCTGCAAAAAATTCCATGGTATTTAATGCTAGTTTTTTTGCACTGTCCTGATTTGAAAATACAATCACCGCAGCCGAGCCAATAAAACAACCATATTGATTTAAGGTATCAAAATCCATCGGTATATCTGCCATTGATTCAGGTAGCATTCCACCTGATGCTCCACCTGGGAAATAACCATAAAACTCATGGCCTTCCTGCATACCACCACAATATTCAGCAATCAATTCACGCATGGTAATGCCAGATGGGGCTAAATGCACCCCTGGTTTATTAACACGACCTGAGATGGAGAATGAACGTAAGCCTTTCCGCTCATGGCGACCGTGTGATGAAAACCAGTCAGGGCCTTTTTCCAAAATATCTCTGACCCAATACACTGATTCCATATTGTGCTCTAAGGTGGGTCTGCCAAATAATCCAACTTCAGCTAAGAATGGGGGTCTTAATCTAGGCATACCACGTTTGCCTTCAATGGATTCAACCATAGCGGATTCTTCACCACAGATGTAAGCACCCGCACCACGGCGTAAATAAATGGCTGGCATTTTATACATAGAAGAGGGTAGATGACATTGCAGATTTGCAATTTCTTTGCTTAGAATTTTACGACAACCAGCATATTCATCACGTAAATACACATAAATTGCATCACAGCCTACGGTTAAAGCAGCGATAATCATGCCTTCTAAAAAGCGATGGGGATCAGTTTCCAGATAATGCCGGTCTTTAAAGGTGCCTGGCTCGCCTTCATCAATATTCACTGCCATCATTCTCGGAGCAGCAAAGCTATTGACAATACGCCATTTTCTGCCTGCTGGAAAACCAGCACCACCTAAGCCTCGCAAACCAGAGTCTTCCATTTTTTTCATAATGAATTCTGCACTGATGTTGCCCTCAATGACTTTTTTAAGGGTTTGATACCCGCCATCCGCTTTATATTGTTCCATGTTGATATATTCAGTGACTTTTTCCGTCGTCTCTTTATTGTTAACAGCAGTTGTTACTGATTTTACAGTGGCTTGATGAATTGAATTTTGACCGACTACCGCAATTGGTGCATATTGACAGCGGCCTACACAAGGGACTTTTTGTACACGAATATTGTCGTCCAACCCTTGTTTCAGGGCAGAAATCAAGTCTTGTGCATTAGCCATTTCACAAGAAAGAGATACACAAACGCGAACGGTTAATGCTGGAGGAGGTGTCTGCCCTTCTTTTACAATATCAAAATGATGATAAAAAGAAGCAACTTCATAAACCTCGGCGCTAGATAAATTCATCTCATGGGCTAATGCGACAAGATGCTTAGAGGAAATATGCTGGTATTTATCTTGTATCTTATGTAAATGTTCAATTAATAAATCACTTTGTCGTGATTCAGTACCTAGCAGGGACTTTACATCGTCCAGAGCAGTAAGATCAACTGTATGACCTTTCGGGCCCTTGCGTTTTTTCTTGCTGATCTGGTCAGGTGATATCTTTATGACAGCCACGGGTATTTCCTCAGTATTTTAGATTGGGGATAACGTTTCTATTTATATCAATTTGTTGCTAATATCAGGCGTTAATGTACTTGATATTAAAAGTCTCCAAGTATACATTAACTGAGTAAAGTTGTCGGCAGTTGTCATTTCTAAAATAGGAGTTCGCTTGAAAAATAAATGCTGTTTGTTTTTTGTTTTAGCCTTTCATAGTCTGATTGCACAGTCAGAAATGACGGTGTCTGAAGTGGCACCCAGTATATATGTCCATTTTGGTCAGCATCAGTTGCCTGATAAGGTTAATCATGGAGCTGTTGCCAATATTGGTTTTATTGTCGGAGATACTTGTGTGGCAGTCATTGATAGCGGCGGAAATCCAGATCAAGGGTATGCCTTAAAAGCTGCGATAAAAAGAATAACTGATAAGCCCGTGTGTTATGTCATTAATACCCATGTTCACCCTGACCATATTTATGGCAATATTGCTTTTAAAGAGAAAGGGGTAAAGTTTATAGGTCATAAGAAATTGGCTAGGGCCATGTCAGCAAGAGGGAATTATTATATTGCCAAAGCGGCAGAACAACTTGATCTCAAGTTAACAGCCGCACACATTATCCCCCCCGATAGGTCGGTTAAAAATCATCTGGCGATTGATTTAGGTGGCCGCAAACTGATTTTAACGGCACAGCCAACAGCGCATAGCGATAATGATTTGACAATTTTTGATAAAAAAACCAATACTTTGTGGTTGTCTGATTTGTTATTTATTGATCACTTGCCGGTGATTGATGGCAGTCTTAAAGGCTGGCTTGAAGTGATGCAAAAATTGCAAAAACAAAAGTTCACAACCGTTATCCCTGGTCATGGCGAGGTAGTAACAGACTGGCCTAATGGATTAACTGCTCAAACAACTTATCTGCAAGTATTATTGACCGAAATACGTGAGATGATAGCAAAAGGAATATTTTTAGAAGAGGCAATAGAGCTGGTGGGTTATTCTGAAAAAGATAAATGGCAACTGTTTGATCAGTTTCATAAGCGTAATGTAACCACTGCATTTGCTGAGTTGGAATGGGAATGATAAAAGGAACTATTGTTGAGGCATGGTTATCCTAAGTACCCAAGTACAATTAACTTAACTAAACTTTTACTTGGGATTTTTTTAATTCAAGGCGTATAAATTAGCGTATAGCAAGCTAGGCAACAATTTATGCAACGCAGAATATGCAGAAAAAGACCTGTAAAAATGTTAAATTGAGGTCTCAAATCAATTATGCTTACACAGATGAAAATTTATTTTAAGAGGAAAGTATGAATATATATTTACAGAAAATAACACTTTTGTTGTTGCTCATTAGCCCCTTATTAGTTTCGGCAGCTATTAATGAAAGCAGTTGGAAAAATGATATTAAAAAGCAATATTATGCGGGTAAAACCATACGGGAAAACAACGATATTATTGAAATAAAGGCACCATACAGAGCGGAAGCCCCCGCCTTAGTTCCTTTAAAAATTATTAGCAAAATTGAACAAACAAAAAATCGTTATATTAAAAAAATTGTAGTATTTGTTGATAAAAATCCTTTTCCTTTTGTCGGCGAATTTGAATTTACTCCAGAGAGTGGTAAAGCAGATTTGGCCATGAGAATTCGGGTTAATACCTATAGTTATGTAAGAGCCATTGCAGAAATGAATGATGGTAAATTATATATGAGCAAAAAAATGGTTAAAGCTAGTGGTGGCTGTTCTGCCCCTTTGGGAGCAGATTTAGATGCGGCCATGAAGCGGCTGGGGAAAATGAAATTCAAATTAGGTAATGCTGTAAAAGAAGGTAAACCGACTATGGTGCAATTATTAATTAGCCATCCTAATATTAGCGGAATGCAAATGGACCAAGTTACTCGGTTTATTAAGAAATCACATTTTGTTGATCAATTAAAAGTTACTTTTGATGATAAACCTGTGTTGACTGCAAAAATTGATATTGCCATTAGTTCTGATCCCAATTTCAGGTTTTATTTTATGCCAAAAAAAGGAGGCGTGCTTAAGGCAGAATTTACTGATGTATCTTGCGAAACGCCAACCAGTCGAGATGTCTGTACCAAAGGGAAAAGTTATTCTTCTAGTTATACGGTTAAGCCTTAGTTTTTTTAACGCTACGTTAGCGCTCGGCTGGGATGATTATATAGTCAACACTTAAAAAGGACTAAAGACTAAAGAGTCAATCCTTAAAAACACTATAACAATTTGATTTATAACAATAAATTAAACAAAATACATAGATAAAAAAAGCAGTATTTGGTAAAATAACACTTATTTCTTGGTCGTTTTGCTGATAAAAATAGGCTAACAAAATCAACCCCAAATACAGGGCAACTAAACTTTTTTTATTCAGAGTTATTTGTTGAATAGGGTGTAAGATCCGCTTCACTGCCTCCGTCATTCCTGCATGTTCTAAGCAGAAATCTAGGTGTTTAAAACTAGATTCCCGATAACAGACTTCGGGAATGACGTGTGGTAACAGAGGTTCCAGTTACTTTAGTCCTTAGTTCTGAATACAAGCTTTTTTGATTTTTATTTGGGGTTAACTTTTAGCTTAGTTCGCAGCCTTTGGGGTCTTATCCCCAAGCTCCCATCATTCACACAAAAACACATCAATTTAACCATTATTTTGCATAATCTACATCAAATGGGATGCCCAGACACTTTAACACCATAAGAAATTACCAAAAATCAAGGAGTCCTAAGTCTTGAGTCTTGAGTCTTGAGTCTTTGTATATCAATTTATACAAAGCCTTTTGCTTTTCTAGTACCCCAAATTCCAAAACATAAGCAAAAAATTATATCTCCATTTTTCGTGGGTATTTGATTTATGCTGTCAACTTTACATATTTTTGAAACAAGGTTTCGTGGTCTTCAGCATTAGCCGCATCTTTATCTATACAATCCACTGGGCACACTTCAATACACTGGGGTAAATCATGATGCCCTACGCATTCTGTGCATAAATCGGGATTTATTTCGTAAATCTCTTCCCCTTGGTATATAGCACCATTAGGGCATTCTGGCTCACAAACATCGCAGTTTATGCATTCTTCATCAATCTTTAATGCCATTTTGACTCCTTAAGAAAATTTTTCATATAACTGTTTTTCCACACATTCAGGTACAAAACTGGAGACATCCCCTTTCAATTTTGCAATTTCTCTGATCATACTGGAAGAAATAAATTCGTATTGTTCAGCAGGTGTCAAAAACAGGGTTTCTAATTCTGGTGATAAGCGGCGATTCATACCTGCCAATTGAAATTCATATTCAAAATCTGACACTGCACGTAACCCTCTAAGCACAACTTCAGCACCTTGTTCTTTGGCACAATCTACTAATAAGTTATTAAAACCGATAATACTGACATTTTGAAATTGTTCGGTGACTTCAGCAGCTAAAGCAACACGCTCTTCAAGGGAAAACAAAGGTGTCTTCCCTTTATTAGCAGCAACGGCAACAATCACTTTTTCAAAAAGTCTGGATGCCCGTGCAATGATATCAAGATGTCCATCGGTAATCGGATCGAATGTCCCTGGATAGATAGCGGTAGTATTCAAATAAATCTTCGCTTACTGCTGAAAACGCAGAATTTTAACATAGAAGCCAGCGTTTAGTTACGCTGAAACAAATAATAAGCCACCTGCCTTGCTTTTTTATTTTTTAAACAATGGCAGTTTCCAAGTATATCATCCAAAACCAGCCGATTCTCCACTTCAATATAAATTTTTGCCTGAACCGTTAACTAGCCGAGACCTCTGGATGCGGTCTCAAATCTGGTAATTCTTCATAGCCCCTTTATTTTTTATAGCGAACTCCATATATCATCAATTCTTTTTACTACATCTTTAGACATAGACATCGGTTTTCCCCATTCTCTATCCGTTTCACCTCGCCATTTATTGGTGGCATCAAAACCCACTTTAGATCCTAAGCCAGAAACAGGTGAGGCAAAATCCAGATAGTCGATGGGTGTGTTTTCTAAAATAGTCAAATCACGCGCTGGATCCATGCGTGTAGTAATAGCCCAGATAACATCTTGCCAGTTTCTGACATTAACATCTTCATCGACCACGATGACAAATTTGGTGTACATGAATTGGCGTAGATAAGACCAGGTGCCTAACATGACTCTTTTAGCATGACCTGCATATTGTTTTTTCATACTGATCACTGCCATGCGATAGGAACAACCTTCGGGTGGGAGGTAAAAATCAATAATTTCCGGAAATTGCTTTTGCAAAATAGGGATAAACACTTCATTTAATGCCACCCCTAAAATAGCAGGCTCATCAGGAGGTCTGCCTGTATAGGTGCTGTGATATATGGGGTTTTGTCTTTGTGTAATGCGTTCTATAGTAAATACAGGGAATTTATCCACTTCATTATAATAACCAGTATGGTCACCGAAAGGGCCTTCTGCTGCCATTTCATCAGGGTAGATAAAGCCTTCTAAAACGATTTCCGCATTGGCAGGTACTTGTAAATCATTAATCAGGCAATTGGCGACTTCTGTTTTACTGCCACGCAATAGACCAGCAAAGGCATATTCAGACAATGAATCTGGAATTGGGGTTACTGCTGCCAAAATAGTAGCTGGGTCTGCACCTAAAGCAACTGAAACAGGAAAAGGTTCTCCGTGGTGTTGCTCTTGCCATTCTCTAAAATCCAGTGCCCCACCTCGATGTGCTAACCAACGCATAATGACTTTGTTTTTTGCAATTACCTGTTGACGATAAATACCCAGATTTTGTCGGTCTTTATTAGGCCCTTGGGTGATGACCAAAGGCCATGTAATTAAAGGAGCCACATCATCTGGCCAGCAAGTTTGAATGGGATAAATACTTAAATCAATATCATCGCCTTGCAAAATTACCTCTTGGCAGACTGGGTTTTTGATAACTTTAGCTGCCATATTCAATACTTTTTTGAATACATGTACTTTTTCCAATGCGTCTTTCATGCCTTTAGGCGGTTCAGGTTCTTTTAAGTAGGCTAGTAATTCACCAATACCTCTTAATTCAGCCACCGAATCCGCCCCCATCCCCATAGCAACACGTTTAGGGGTGCCAAAAAGATTGGCTAAAAGAGGAATATCTGAGCCTTTAGGGTTTTCAAATAATAAAGCAGGGCCTTCCTCTTTTAAAGTACGATCACATATTTCAGTCATTTCCAGATAAGGGTCTATTTCAACGCTTATACGTTTAAGCTCACCTTGTTTTTCCAGTTGTTCTATAAAGTCTCGCAGGTCTTTATATTTCATGCAGCAATACCCGTATGTCTGAGTAGAGCATCAATTTCTGGCTCGCGTCCTCGGAAATCAACAAAGAGTTGCATAGCATCCTGACTACCGCCTTTTTCTAAAATTGAATGTAAAAAAGCTTTGCCGACAGTTTGGTTAAAAATACCTTTTTCTTCAAATAAGGAAAAAGCATCACTGGAAAGCACTTCTGCCCATTTGTAACTATAGTAACCAGCACCATAACCGCCAGCAAAAATATGGGCGAAACTGTGCGCAAAACGATTAAATTCAGGAGGCTGGACAACAGCTACCTGCTCTCTTATCTGATTTAAGGTTTTATAAACTTGTCCCCCTTTTTCTGGGTCATATTGTTGATGTATTCTAAAGTCAAACAAACTGAATTCAAGTTGTCTAACCATTAGCATTCCTGCTTGGAAGTTTTTTGCCTCGATCATTTTTTGAAATAACGCATCAGGAAGTGTTTCACCTGTTTGATAATGACCAGAAATTAAAGTTAAGGCTTCTTTTTCCCAACACCAGTTTTCCATAAATTGACTGGGTAGTTCCACCGCATCCCATTCCACACCGTTAATGCCAGAAACGCCTAAATGATCAACCTGAGTGAGTATGTGTTGTAAACCGTGACCAAATTCATGGAACAAGGTGAGGACTTCATCATGTGTTAACAAGGCGGGATCATTGCCAGTAGGCGGGGTAAAATTACAGGTTAAATATGCAACAGGTGTTTGAATATTTCCAGCAGACTTGTGACGGCCTACACAATCATCCATCCATGCTCCACCGCGTTTTTTATCGCGTGCATATAAATCCAGAAAAAACTGACCCCGTAATTGATTGTTTTCATCCTCTATTTGAAAAAATCGTACATCAGGATGCCAGCTATCAAAGTCAGTAATTTCAGTAATATTTAAACCATAAAGCTTTTCTACAACAGAGAATAAACCAGGAACGACGTGTGTTATCGGAAAATATTCTTTTACTTGTTGCTGTGATAATTGATAAAAGTGCTGCCTCATTTTCTCTGAGAAATAAGCAATATCCCAAACTTGAAGATTGTGAATGCCATGTTTCTCTTTGGCAAAGGATTTAAGTTCTGCCAAGTCTTTGCGTGCATGTCGCCAAGATTTATCAGCTAGGGTTTCTAAAAAGCCAGTAACATCTTCTGTTTTTTCAGCCATTTTTGTAAACAAAGATAATTCGGCATAATTGTTAAATCCCAGCAATTTCGCCTTCTCATGCCTTAAAGCTAGAGTTTTCTCCATCACTTGGCTGTTATCCCATTGACCCTTGCCAGGCCCTTGATCAGATGCTCGGGTTGAAAAGGCAGTATAAAGTTCTTTACGCAATTCACGGTTATCAGCATAAGTCATAATCGCTAGATAAGAGGGAAATTGTAGCGTGATTAACCAGCCATCCTGATTTTGACTTTTAGCAGCTTGTTTGGCTAGAGCTAATGCATTGTCTGGTAAACCTGCAAGCAGATCTTGGTCGGCAATCAGCTTACGCCAAGCCGTGGTAGCATCTAGCAAATTTTCATCATACTTACTGGATAAGGCAGATAATTGCTGATTAATTTGTTTATAACGCATTTGTTTTTCAGCGGATAAATCAATACCCGATAGTCGAAAATCTCTTAAAGCATTATTGATAATTTTTTGTTGGGATATTTCTAAAGTTGCATATTGATCACCCTCCAGAATCGTTTGATACGCTTTAAACAACTTCTGGTTCTGTCCCGTTTCAGTTGAATATTCACTCAGTTTGGGTAAACAGGCATTATAGGCATCTCTAAGTTCATCGGTATTGACGACTGAATTTAGATGGCTAATAGGAGACCAGGCTTTATTTAACTTATCTTCAATTAATTCAATCGGTTCTATTAAATTTTCCCAACTGTAATGTTGGCTGGCTTGTAAATGCTGTGCTATGGTTTGACGTGCCTCAGCTAATAATGTGTCTATAGCCGTTTCAATATGCTCTGCTTTTATTTTAGAAAATTGCGGTAAAGTGGTGTTTTCAAGTAAGGGGTTATTCATGTTTCAACGAAAATCAGTTTAAATAAAAGGGGGTAAATTCGACGCATAAAAACGCACCACTACCAAGGTTCTAATGACAAATCACCTCTATCTACTTTGTACACCATAGTCAGAAAGAGCCATTAATAAGATGATGCAATCTATTGTGGGTATGATTTTCGATATTACAATTATGCTTATTAGTGTAGCAGTACATTTTGGCAGGGTCGGTTCAAAGCCAGCTTGATTCACAGTGAGTGCTATTTGCCTGCGTTGCATCGTTACATCGAATTAAACCCAGTAAGGGCAGGGATGGTTGAATAGCCAAGCGAGTATAGTTACTCAATTTATGGTTGTAATGGACTTGGCATAGAAACGAAATTGCAAACACTGGATAAAATTTATCTTGCTTTGGGTAAGACAAAGCAAAAACGATTATCAAATTATAGAGCCTTTTGCTGTGGAATTATTTTGGCTTGTTGTTTTAACAAGAGTACTTGTTACTGTTATTTTAGCCAAGACTTTTTGGCTAAGATCATACATTCTTCCCGCAGTGGGAAGACCGTTTCCATCTAAATTTTCTGCTACAGAAGATCCAAGAGCGTACTTTTTACAGGATTTAATCAGCCACATAAGAAAGAGTGGAAAAAAAATTGATAGTGCCAATAGTCCACAAGAAATTTCCCAGACCCAATTGCAACCTTCAAAGATTGATTCAATCGTATGGCCTGCGTAATATGTACACATTAAAAGAGTAATAATGTTACCAACCAATACTACTCTAGCTATTATTTTATCTACGCCATTAAAGATAAACCACCTGTAGAAAAATCTCTTAAATTTATGCTCCCAAGCATCTTTGTCGTCTCCATTATGGAAGCCTTTTAAATAGCCTAACTCGGGATTAAGCAGATCACTACTAATACCATCGATCTCTTCCTTTTTATATTGCCTTAAAAATCTATCAGCTAGCTCCTTCATTTTATGGTGAAATTTATAGGTGTTTAATTCCAGATAGGATAAATTGACTACAATGGCTACTTCAATAAGATAGGCCAAGTTAAGTGGCATAAGGGCTTCTACAGACATAACAAGTTCTATTAAGGTGTCGTGTTTACTTGTTTTTTCTCACCTCTACCAAACATTTCTGTAAACTTGGTATTTAATTGCGAAGAAATATCCTTACCATTAAAACAGGCTACTGCCGTAGGGCGTGATCGATCGGGTTCTAATCTATAGGCAAAATCATCCGCAACTACAAAATGACTATCTACAGTGGCATCAGCGGCATCAGTAACGTATTTTATTGTACACTGGCGTTTGTATTCAGTCTTTTCGCAAAGGGTGATTAATTCATTATTTTCAGCAACTTTTTCTCTCTCTTGAATAAGAATGTTCAGTTGGCGAGAGGTTACAGATAAGAATCTTTTAATACTCGCTAAAACAGCCCCAGTTGCGTATACCTGACTATTAAGTCCACCAGTGAACACAGAAACGGTATTTTTAGCACACCCAAATAAACTTTCCATTAAAACTTCAGCATGCTGAACCCCACCGTTAGCAATTAATGTATTGCTTTTTTCTTCTGCTATTTTTCTAACATACGCCTTATATTGTTCCATTTAATCACCTCTAGTTATATTTATAGTTATATTTGCACTAATTATTTTAGCGAAAAAAAGCATGAAAAACAAACAAAAACATAAAAAACAAACAAAAGACATAGAGTGCTTAACAAAATATTTTCATCCAGTAGGTTTTTCAATGTTAGCAGGAATGAGTCTGTCGCTTCCAAAGACTAAACAATCAATGTGCCTCATGCCAATTGTTACCCACGCCCACATCAACAACAAGTGGTACTGTCAATTGTGCAGCTGAACACATGATCTGGTTAATAACCGTAGAAAATGACTCAACTTGATCTGCCATTACTTCAAATACCAATTCATCATGTACTTGCATAATCATTTTATTAACGGATTGGTTGTCTTGTAACCATTGATCCGTATTAATCATCGCTATTTTTATAATATCAGCAGCGGTGCCTTGCATTGGGGCATTAATTGCTGTGCGCTCGGCAGATTGTCTTCTTGTCGCATTAGGTGAATTAATTTCAGGTAAATACAGTCTTCGTCCAAATAAAGTTTCCACATAGCCTTGTTCTTTAGCCAATTTGCGAATGTTATCCATATATAGATTTACACCCGGATAGCGCTCAAAATATAGCTTAATATAAGATTGTGCTTGTGAACGAGTAATACCCAATTGCCCTGCCAATCCAAAAGCTGACATACCATATATCAGACCGAAATTAATGGCTTTAGCAGAACGGCGTAAATCAGTGGTTACACTTTCTACTGGTACAGCAAAAACTTCAGCCGCTGTGGCACTATGAATATCAATGCCTTTTGCAAAGGCAGTTAACAAACCCTCGTCTTCCGATAAATGCGCCATAATCCGTAATTCAATTTGTGAATAATCAGCTGCAATGAGTTTATAGCCTTCGGGAGCAATAAAAGCCTCTCTAATTTTTCGGCCTTCAGCACTACGAATCGGGATATTTTGCAGATTAGGATTTGATGATGACAGCCTTCCTGTAGCTGTTACGGCTTGGTGATAAGAAGTATGAACTCTTCGAGTTTTACTACTGACTTGTTGTGGCAGTTTGTCGGTATAAGTTGACTTGAGCTTACTCATACTGCGGTATTCAAGAATCAATTTAGGTAAAGGATAATCATTAGCAAGCTCTTGTAACACTGATTCAGCGGTAGAAGGTTGACCTTTTGGGGTTTTCTTTAAAACAGGCAGTTTTTGTTGACCGTAAAGAATCTCCTGAATTTGTTTAGGGGAGCCGATATTAAAAACTTGTCCTGCCAAATTATGTGCATGTTGTTCTAAAGCAACAATATGATTAGCCAATTCCAGACTTTGTTGTGCCAACATACTTGAATCAATTAATACGCCATTTCTTTCTATGCGTGATAGCACAGGTATTAAAGGAATTTCTATTTGCTGATAGAGTTTTTCTAGTGCAGGCTGGTTTTTTAATTTTTCTGCTAAAGTCTGATGTAATCTAAGAGTGATGTCGGCATCTTCTGCAGCATAAGGGCTGGCTTGTTCTATGGGAATATCAGAAAATAAAAGTTGTTTTACCCCTTTGCCTGCAATATCTTCAAAATGAATGGTTTCCAGGTGTAAATATTTTTTAGCCAGATCATCCATATTATGCTTAGTTGCAGTGCTGTTAAACACGTATGATTCCAGCATGGTATCGTGTGCTATACCTTGCATTTCAATGTCATAGTTAGCCAGCACATTAGCATCATATTTCAGGTTTTGTCCCAGTTTGGCTTTGTTGGGGTCTTCTAGTAAAGGTTTTAGTGCGTTAAGAATATCCGTTCTGTTTAATTGCTCAGGTGCATCTGGATAATCATGGGCCAAGGGCACATAAGCTGCTTTACCGGGTTCGACAGCAAAGGAGACACCAACAATTTCTGCCGCTGTATAATTGAGACTGGTGGTTTCCGTATCAAAGGCAAATAATTCGGATTGCTTTAACCGCTCTAACCAGAGATTAAACTGAGCCTGAGTAAAGAGAGTTTGGTAGTCTGTTTTAACGTGATTATTTATCTTTTCTACGGCTTTTTCTTCACTGCTTTTGGTAACAGCTTCTTGCCGTTTAGGCGCATTGAGCATTTTTATCCAGACAGTAAAACCAAGCTGTTCTAGCTGCTGTTTTAATTCTGTATTATCTACTTCCTGACATTTCAAATCATCCAATGTGTAAGCCAATCCCAGATCACACTTTATAGTTGTTAATTGTTTCGACAAAGACAATTGTTGCAGACTGGCACGTAAGTTTTCACCGACTTTGCCTTTAATTTTTTCAGCATTTTCTATTACATTTTCCAAGGTTTCATAGATCCCTAACCATTTTGCTGCGGTTTTTGCCCCGACATTAGGAACCCCAGGAATATTATCAGAGGTATCACCCATTAAAGCGAGATAATCAATAATCTGGCAAGGTTTAACAGCAAATTTATCAAATACACCCTGAACATCCATGATGGTATTGGACATAGTGTTTTCTAATGTGATCTGTGCGTTAACTAATTGCGCCATATCTTTATCACCAGTAGAAACTACCACATCAAAGCCTTCACTTGCCGCATATTGTGCTAAAGTGCCTAAAACATCATCTGCCTCAACATTTGGTTCCATAATTAAAGGTAAACCCATCGCTTGAATAAGTTGATGTAAAGGTTCAATCTGCACTCTTAAATCATCTGGCATGGGCGAGCGATTAGCCTTGTATTGATCATATAAATCGTGGCGGAAAGTTTTTCCTGGGGCATCAAATACTACGGTAAAATAATCAGTCCCATGGTCTGCCATTAATTTACGCAACATATTAGCCACCCCATAGATAGCATTAGTCGGCTCACCTTGTGAATTTGTTAAGGGCGGAACAGCATGATAGGCGCGAAACAGAAAAGAAGAACCATCAACTAAAATGAGGCGTTTATTGGTTTGTGAAGACATGTTTATATACTTGATTAAATGTAAGGACTGAATATTTAATAATTCCCCGATTTTGGCGTGTATTCCAACTCCTTTAAAACAAAATTCTACGCCAATCTTGCGGATATTATTAAATCCTCGCTCATAAGCGACTTTATACTAAAACTATTTTCTATGCCCTATTTTCTAAAAATTATTCAAATCATTAATAACATCAATGAATGGATAGGAAAAACCATTTCCTGGTTAACTTTACTCATGGTACTGACGACATTTTTGGTGGTTGTGTTGCGATATACTTTTGATATTGGCTGGATTGCATTACAAGAATCCGTTGCTTATATGCATGCCATCGTATTTATGTTGGGTGCTGCCTATACTTTAAAGCATGATAAACATGTCAGAGTTGATATATTTTATCAGGCTTGCAGCGTCAAAACTAAAGCCTGGATAGATTGCTTAGGTACCTTGTTTTTATTGATGCCAGTGATGGGGTTTATTATTTATAGCAGTTGGGAGTATGTTGCAAATTCCTGGGCTATTCAGGAAAGTTCCAGAAATTCAGGGGGATTGCCTGCTGTTTATTTGTTAAAAACCACTATTCTGTTAATGGCTGGACTATTAATTTTGCAAAGCATTGCTTTATTTTCACAAAATCTAATCATCGCTTTGGGCTTTAATAATAAAGAACAGTTAAATGGATAACACCCTGTCTTTATGGATGTTTTCTGTTGTTTTTATCGTGCTTCTAACGGGGTATCCAGTAGCATTTGCTTTAAGCGGAACCGCTTTGGCTTTCGCCGCCATAGGCATTCAATTTGACTTATTTGATGTTGCCTTTTTAAATGCGCTACCTAATCGTTTATTTGGCATTATGAATAACCAAACCTTAATGGCTGTTCCTTTATTTATCTTTATGGGCGTTATGCTGGAACGGGCGCGCATTGCCGAAGACTTATTGCAATCCATGGCAGAATTATTTGGTTCTTTGCGTGGTGGTTTGGGTATAGCCGTCACTTTGGTGGGTATGTTAATGGCAGCAAGTACTGGAATTGTAGGTGCAACGGTAGTCACCATGGGCTTGTTATCTTTACCGACCATGTTAAACAATGGTTATAATCCCTCTATTGCCTGTGGCACTATCTGTGCATCTGGCACACTGGGTCAAATTATTCCTCCCTCCATTGTCCTAGTTCTGTTAGGTGATGTCATTTCCACGGCTTATCAACAGGCACAGTTGGACATGGGTATATTCGCGCCAGAAACAGTATCTGTCGGCGATCTTTTTGCTGGCGCATTATTGCCAGGATTAGGGCTAGTATTAATGTATCTAAGCTATATTTTACTGATGGCATGGCTAAATCCACAATCCATGCCTGCTCCTGTAAGAAAACAACGAGAAAAAGGGTTTTATTTACCTATTGTAAAAGCCTTAGCGGCACCTTTATTATTGATTTTTTCTGTATTAGGTTCAATTATTGCAGGTTTTGCAACACCTACTGAAGCAGCAGCAGTGGGAGCAAGTGGTGCAATTATTCTGGCTTTATTTAAAAAACAATTAGGGCTCAAAAATTTACGAGAAGTGATGCAAAATACCACGCAAATTACCAGCATGGTGTTTATGATCTTGATAGGTGCCTCTTTGTTTTCGCTGGTTTTTCGTGGCTTTGAAGGTGATGAACTGATTATCGAATTATTATCTGATTTGCCTGGTGGTAAGTTTAGTGCAATGTTCTTTGTCATGCTAGTGATGTTTTTACTAGGCTTTGTACTGGATTTTATCGAAATTACTTTTGTTGTGGTGCCTATTGTAGGGCCTATTTTATTGGCGATGGGAATAGACCCCGTGTGGTTAGGCATTATGATTGCTGTTAACCTGCAAACTTCATTTTTAACACCGCCTTTTGGTTTTGCCCTGTTTTATTTGCGAGGTGTTGCACCTAAAGAAATAACCACCGGACAAATTTACCAAGGAGTGATGCCTTTTATTGCTATTCAGCTTATTATGTTAGCCATATTAGCTTATTGGCCAGAGTTAGCAACCTGGCTTCCCACTATTATTTACTCTGAAACATAAAAAAAGTAATGAAAAATATTTTACAGTTAGTCATCCTCAGTATTGCTTTACAAGCCTGTGGGCAAACAGGGCCGCTTTATCATCCTGATGAAAAAGCACCTATTTTTGTACCTGAAGGTCAATATGAAGATAAAGAAAATCCAAAATAATGGATTGTTTTACTTACCGAAAAGACAAATTATTTGCTGAAGACGTTGCTATTGAAGATATTGTTTTTCGCTATGGATCGCCTTGTTATGTATATTCCAAAGCAACCTTTGAAAGACACTGGAACGCCTTTGACCAAGCATTTGGTGATCATCCGCATCTTATTTGCTATGCAGTAAAAGCCAATTCAAATATTGCCATTCTTAATGTATTGGCAAGGCTAGGATCTGGTTTTGATATAGTTTCCTTGGGTGAATTAGAGCGTGTACTTGCAGCCGGTGGCGCTGCCGATAAAATTGTTTTTTCAGGTGTTGGTAAACGGGAAGATGAAATTATTGCCGCACTTAAAACAGGGATACGCTGTTTTAATATTGAAGTCAGTGGAGAACTAGATAGAATCAATCATTTGGCAGGAGAGTTAGATGTTATAGCCGCTGTTTCCTTTCGAGTTAATCCTGATGTTGATGCCCAAACCCACCCTTATATCTCAACTGGGCTTAAAGAAAATAAGTTTGGGATTGATATTGCCAGCGCACTGGCTGAATACCGCCGTGCAAGCAAAATGCAGCATGTCAAAGTCATCGGTATGAACTGTCATATTGGTTCCCAACTTACAAATACCACCCCTTTTTTAGCTGCATTGGATAAAGTGCTGGCGTTAACTGATAGATTAAATCAAGAAGGTATTGAACTACAGCATTTAGACTTAGGGGGTGGTTTAGGCATACATTATAAAGACGAGCAACCGCCATCTCCCGAAGACTATGTATCAGCCATTTTGCAACGTCTTGCAGGCAGTCGCTATGAAATTGCACTGGAACCAGGGCGAGCAATAGCAGGTAATGCAGGTGTTTTGGTGACACGTATTGAATATTTAAAACCAACAGCAGATAAAAACTTTGCCATTGTTGATGCAGCCATGAATGACTTGCTACGACCCTCTCTTTATAATGCCTGGCAAAATATTATTCCTGTCAATAAAATCAGTTCTGCTGAGGAAAACTGCTGGGACATTGTAGGACCAGTTTGTGAAACTGGTGATTTTTTAGGTAAAGAACGAGATTTACAGCTTACCCAAGGTGATTTATTAGTTGTGCGTTCCTCAGGTGCTTATGGTTTTGCCATGAGCTCTAACTATAATTCCAGACCTCGTGTCGCTGAAGTGATGGTTGAAGGTAATCAGATGCATTTAATCAGAGAAAGAGAGAGTATTCCCCAGCTTTGGCAAGGCGAAAAATTATTACCTTAGATAACGCCCAATAAACAACCTCTATCAGGACTAAGGACTAAAGACTAAGGACTCCTTGATTAGATCTGGTGCGTGGAACGCACCCTACGGATCTAAAGACTAAAGACTAAAATAATGGGGACAGGCTACTTTATCATAACTTTTTCTCATTTTTCGGTCTTCCTCTGGCTTTTAAAGTGGATAATAAACCCTATTTCTGTGCTATTTTAACCACCCAGTTTTTACTACCAATCGGTGCTTGTCTATTAACACTGTTTCTAATTTTATCTAATTCTTTTTGAGTCTGTGGTGTGTTTACATAGCTCATCCAATCATTAAGCTGCATGTAA
>QPIL01000101.1 GCA_003666325.1 Methylococcales symbiont of Iophon sp. n. MRB-2018 | reverse complement strand
CTTCCCTGTAGGCAAAGCTTCCGCTCCTGCTTATTCACAGGGATGTGATGTATGCAGGTTTTGCATGGAGCAAAAACCTGTCACGCCCCTTAGCTATGACCGCCAAGGATGGTGGAAATGCAGTAAGATTGTCTGGAACAATCTCTGCTGACCGCCAAGGATGGTGGAAATGCAGTAAGATTGTCTGGAACAATCTCTGCCTTCCCTGTAGGCAAAGCTTCCGCTCCTGCTCACGCCCCTTACCTACATCCCTGTAGGCAAAGCTTCCGCTCCTGCTCACGCCCCTTACCTACATCCCTGTAGGCAAAGCTTCCGCTCCTGCTTATTCACAGGGATGTGATGTATGCAGGTTTTGCATGGAGCAAAAACCTGTCACGCCCCTTACCTACTTCCCTGTAGGCACTCCTCTGGAGAGAGTTTTTAAGCCCGATTATCCTAAGCACTCAGGTACTTGCAGTGGCTTACTAAAACTTAAGCATGTTATACTTCTCTTCCCATTTTTTAACTTGGTATGCCTGTGAGAATAAAATTATTTCATTTGTTGATTTTGATAGTAATATTGATTTTGCAACCAGCAAAAGCTGAAGATAGTTTTTTAGTTGAAAACATCCAGGTTAATGGTTTGCAGAGAATTTCAGCAGGTACCGTTTATAATTATTTGCCGGTTCGAGTAGGTGAAAAGTTTTCCCTAGATAAAGTCGGCGTTGCAATAAGAGCCTTATTTAAGACAGAGTTCTTTAAAGATATATCATTAGAAAGACAGGGCTCTACACTGATTGTTAATGTGGTAGAGAGACCTTCAATTTCAAAAATAATTATCGAAGGTAATAAAGATTTAACTACCGAGGATTTAACTGCAGCATTAAAAAAGATTGGCTTATCAGAAGGTAAAGTTTTTAATCAGCAAACTTTAGATAAAGTAGAGCAAGAACTTAAACGGCAATATTTTAGTCATGGTAAATACGGTTTAAAAATAGACACAGAAATATCCTTATTAACCCGTAATCGAGTAGGGATACATATTGATATTTCTGAAGGTCGTGTTGCTAAAATCAAGCAGATAAATGTAGTAGGGAACAAAGTTTTTGATAATGAAACACTACTTGATTCATTCCAGTTAAACGCCACTAATTGGTTATCTTTCTATACAAAAGATGATCAATATTCAAAACAAAAACTCTCGGCAGACCTTGAGCGTCTGCGATCTTATTATCTGGATCGTGGATATATTAATTTTTCTATTGAATCTACTCAAGTTGCGATAACACCTAATAAACAAGCCATCTATGTCACCGTCAATGTAAAAGAAGGGGCAGTGTTTGTACTTGAAAAAGTCAAACTTTCTGGAAACCTTGTGGTTGAACCAGAAGAGATCATCAAACTGGTTCAAGTAGGGCCTGGAGAAATATTTTCACGAAAAAATGCCACCCAGACATCAAAAGCTATCTCTATTCTACTGGGCGATGAAGGTTATGCCTTTGCCAATGTGAATATGGTGCCTGAAATCAATAACGATTTAAAAACCGTGACAATGACATTTTTTATTGATCCTGGTAAACGGGTTTATGTGCGTCGTATTAATATGAGGGGTAATACAAAAACTCGTGATGAAGTATTACGGCGTGAATTAAGACAAATGGAGTCAAGCTGGTCATCCATCTCAAAAATTGAACGATCTAAAACCCGCATGGATCGACTAGGTTACTTTCAAGAAGTGAGTGTAGCAACACCACCCGTTGTAGGCACTACTGATCAAATTGATGTTAACTATACAGTGGTAGAGAAATCATCAGGTAATTTATCGGCTGGGGTTGGTTTTTCACAAACGCAAGGTGTTATCTTTAATGCCAATGTGTCACAGGATAATGTTTTTGGCTCAGGTAAAAGAGTCAATTTAGCATTTAATAATAGTGATGTTTTAACCCGTTATAGTTTTGGTTATTACAATCCATATTTTACTCTGGATGGTGTTAGTTTAGGTTTTAATCTGGGGTATAGTGCCAGAGATGCAGAAGAAGCAAATATTTCTAATTATGCTACCGATGCCGTTAATACCGGCTTTAATTTTGGGATTCCATTGAATGAATTTGATCGTTTGCGTTTTAATATCGACCTTAAACATACGGCTTTGAACACATCGAGTTCAGCATCCGATGAAACTGCAAAATTTATTGCCGATAATGGCAGCTCCTATCTTGATTTAATAGCGTCTATTGGCTGGACTCATGACACCTTGAATAGAGCCATTTTTCCTAATACAGGTGGGCAACAACGCTTCTCAGCACTTGTAACTGTTCCTGGCAGTGATTTAGAATATTTTAAGGCATCATATAAACAACAACAGTATTTCCCGATAGCACAAGGTGTAACTTTTAGGCTTTTTGGTGAAGCTGCTTATGGTGGTGGTTATGGAGATACTAAAGAATTACCATTTATTGAACATTATTTTGCAGGTGGTGTTCAATCTATTCGTGGTTATGCAGATAATACCGTCGGTCCACAAGATTCACGGAATGACCCTCTTGGCGGATCAACAAAAATTATAGCAAGGGCTGAACTATTCTTTCCTGTGCCGTTTGTAGACGATCTTAAATCCATACGCATAGGTTCTTTTATTGACGCGGGCATGATCAGTAATGGATTTGAAATTAATAACTTGCGATATTCAGTAGGTTTTTCAGGTGAATGGTTGTCTCCATTTGGGGCTTTATCCGTTAGTCTTGCGTTGCCGATGAATGCAAGTGATGATGATGAAGAAGAAGTGTTTCAATTCTCATTTGGATCTGGGTTTTAATTTTGTATTAATTTATTCTATAATCTGCATACTTCTTAGATTTACTAAGGAGCAACACCCCTAAAGTAAAGACATTAAATTGTCTTAAAATTTTGAGATGAATTTAACTATGAAAAAAAGAATTTCCTTATTTTTAACACTTATATTACTAACTAATGTCTGTTATGCGGAGCTAAAAATTGGCTTTGTTAACGTGGCACAAGTGTTAGAAAAGGCACCACAAGCAGAAAAAGCAAAAGAACGCTTAGAAAAAGAGTTTTCTCCGCGTAATAAACACTTGCTTTCTCAAAAGAAAGAAATAAAAAAATTAGAAGAAAAATTATCGCGTGATGTATCTGTAATGGGGGTGTCAGAACGCCGTAAACTTGAAAAAGATATTATCGCTAAACAAAGAGATTCAAAAAGATCTCAACAAGAATTTAAAGAAGACTTTAATGTCCGCCGAAATGAAGAGCTTAGTAAATTACAACGCCGCATCATGGAAGCGATTAAAGCCTTGGCAAAAGACGGTGAATTTGATCTATTGCTTACAGACGGTGTTATTTATGCCAGCCAGAAAATTGATGTAACAGAACATGTTCAAACAAAATTAGTCGATTTATCTGATTAATAAGATACACAATACACAAAAAATAGATGCTATCCACACTATTTATTCTTGAATAATGGTATTAGTAAAAAGCTCAATCAATTTTAAAGCTATACTCTCAGGTCTATTCCTTTAAATTACCCGAATGATAAAAAGGCGAAATAAAAAATGGCAGGTCAATTAGATATTTTACAAATTCAAAAGATTTTGCCACATAGATATCCTTTTCTATTAATTGATAAAGTACTCGAATGTGATCCAAAAGTACGTTTGTCTTCGGTAAAAAATGTCACCTTTAATGAGCCTTTTTTTCAAGGACATTTCCCTAAAAATCCTGTTTTTCCAGGCGTTTTAATGATAGAAGCCATGGCCCAGGCAACGGCTATTCTGACTGCTCAGTCAGATGATAAGTTTGCTAAAGACACCACTTATTTTTTAGCCAGTGTTGATAAAGCGCGGTTTAAAAAGCAAGTCAAGCCTGGAGATCAAATAATCATTGAAGTAATTTTTATTAAAAGCAAACGTCATTTATGGTCTTTTGAATGCAGTGCAAAGGTTGATGGACAGTTAGTTGCAAGTGCAAATATCATCTGTGCTGCGGTGGTAGCTTAAATTGATAGATTCTAAAGCGATTATTGATATAAATGCAGAAATTGCCGATGATGTTTCTGTTGGCCCTTTCTCAATTATCGGGCCAGAAGTACAAATAGATTCAGGCACTGTGATCGGCTCGCATGTGGTTATAAAAGGCCCCACTGCAATGGGAAAAGATAATCGTATTTATCAGTTTACTTCTATAGGTGAAGACCCTCAAGATAAAAAATATGCTGATGAAATAACCCACCTAGAAATAGGTGATAGAAATGTTATTCGTGAATTTACTACCATACATAGAGGCACGGTACAGGATCACGGTTTAACATTAATAGGCAGTGATAATTTATTTATGGCTTATACTCATGTAGCACATGACTGTATTATTGGTGACCATGTCATTATGGCTAATGGTGCTTCTATTGCAGGGCATGTATCTATGGGTGATCATGCTATTTTAGGTGGTTTTACTCTGGTTCATCAGTTTGCTCAAATTGGTAGTTACAGCTTTTCTGCCATGGGCAGTGCCATTACTCAGGATATTCCGCCTTTTGTTATGGTGGGTGGAAGACCTACCAGACCTCATGGTATCAACTCTGTGGGCATGGAGCGCAATGGTATTTCACCTGAAGCTGTAAGACAAATTAGAAAAGCCTACAAAATCTTGTATAAAAATAATATGCGTCTTGAAGATGCCATTGAAGAAATGGAAGATCTTGCAGGCGAGAGTAAAGAATTATCAGATATGGTCAGCTTTTTACGCAATGTGACCCGAGGGATTCAACGATAAATACGCAAACACACGTTATTGCAGGCATTGATGAAGTAGGCAGAGGCTGTATTGTCGGTTCAGTGATTGCAGCAGTGGTGGTATTAAATGCAGATCAAGCGATCACAGGCTTAACAGATTCAAAAAAACTGACAGCAAAAAAACGTCAAGATTATGCCGTTGAAATCAAGAAAAAATCTAGAGCATGGGCAATTGGACGTGCAGAACCTAGTGAAATAGATCAATTAAATATACTACAGGCGACTCTGCTGGCAATGAGCCGAGCTTATTCTCGGCTGTCTGTGAAAACTGACTGGGTGCAAGTGGATGGTACTTTTTATCCTGATATTCCCTGCCCTGGAGAAACCATTGTACAAGGAGATTCAAAAATTGCTAAAATCTCAGCCGCTTCTATTTTGGCTAAAGTAGCCAGAGACGAGGAAATGAGTACAATGGATTTACTTTATCCAGGCTATGAATTTTCTAAACATAAAGGCTATCCGACAAAATTGCATTTAGAAAAACTAAAATTACTGGGGACAACAGAGCAACACAGAAAATCTTTTTCTCCTGTAGCAAAACAATTGATTTTACAGTCCTCTATATAAAACCATCTCTACATAAGCACCCAAGTATAATTAGTCAAGTTTTAAAAGGACTCAAGACTCAAGACTCAAGACTAAGAACTAAAGTAACTGGAACCTTTGTTACCACGGGTCATTCCCGAAGTCTGTTATTGGGAATTTAGTTTTAAACACTTGGATTCCTGTTTAGAACATGCAGGAATGACGGGGGGAGTGAGGCGGATCTTATACCCTGTTTAACAAATAACTCTGAATGAAAGAGCTTTAGTTGCTCTGTTTGGGGTTGATTTTGTTCGTATGGTTTATCAGCAAAACGACTAAGAAATAGCCGTTATTTTACCGAATACTGCTTGATTTGTCTATGGGTTTTGTTTAATTTATTGTTATAAATCAGAGGGTTGTTGTGTTTTTAAGGGTTGGCTAATTTATATACCTTTAACATGAGACCTCAGCATGTAAAAAACCCCGAATAAAAATTAGTTAAATTAATTATACTTAGCTCCTTAGTCAATTATTTTCATGCAAGCAGAATTTATTCATTTACGCGTTCACTCTGAATTTTCTTTAGTTGATGGTATTGTAAAAATCAAACCTTTGATTAAATGTGCCACTAATTTTAATATGCCGGCTATTGCTTTAACCGAGCAATCTAATCTGTTTTCATTAATTAAATTCTATCAAGCAACGCAGGCACAAGGCATTAAAGCTATTGTCGGTGCCGATGTTGCTATCTTCAACCCTGATGAACCAGAGCGCCCTTTCTGTCTGACTCTAATTGCACGAAATAAGACAGGATATACCACCCTCACCGAACTTATCTCACAAGCCTATCAACAAGGCCAGCATCTTGCTGTTCCCATGCTAAAGAAACAATGGCTAGTAGATAATAATCAAGGCTTGATTGCTTTATCAGGTGCAATAGAAGGGGATATTGGTCTGGCGTTACTCGCAGAAAATCTTGACCGAGCAAAACAATGCGCTCAAAGCTGGATAGATATATTTGGTCAACATTTTTTTTTGGAAATACAAAGAATTGGTAAAGCGAATGAAGAAAATTATATTACTGCCGTTGTTGATCTGGCTTCTCAGTTAGAACTACCTGTTGTTGCTACTAACAATGTTAGATTTATAAAAACCAGCGATTTTGACTCCCATGAGGTGCGTGTTTGTATTAACCAAGGCTATGTATTAGAGGATGATCGTCGTCCCAAAAATTATACACAGCAACAATATTTGCGTAGCCAGGAAGAAATGATTGCTTTGTTTTCGGATATTCCTGAAGCGATACAAAATACCGTAGCAATTGCCAAACTGTGTAATGTAGAACTCACCTTAGGTGAAAATTATTTACCCAACTTTCCAGTACCAGCAGGAATGACACTGGATGCGTTTTTTATTGATGCGTCCAAAAAAGGTTTGCAAGAGCGGTTACAACAATATCCTGTAACCGGTAGTGGCAGCGATGAAGAAAACCTAAAAGTATATGCTGATCGATTGGATTTTGAACTCAATGTCATCACTGAAATGGGTTTTCCTGGTTATTTTATGATTGTTGCTGACTTTATTCAATGGGCTAGAGATAATTTGATTCCAGTAGGCCCAGGGCGTGGATCGGGTGCAGGTTCTTTGGTCGCCTATGCTTTAAAAATTACTGATCTTGATCCGCTAGAGTTCGATTTGTTATTTGAGCGGTTTCTCAATCCAGAACGGGTATCTATGCCCGATTTTGATATTGATTTCTGTATGGACAGGCGTGATGAGGTGATAGATTATGTAGCCAGACATTATGGTCGAGACCGTGTTTCTCAAATCATTACCTATGGATCAATGACGGCAAAAGCGGTTATTCGTGATGTCGGACGTGTATCTTCATTCTCCTATGGTTTTGTCGATGGTCTGGCAAAACTGGTGCCTTTTGATATTGGCATGACTTTAACTAAAGCATTAGAAGAAAGTCCTGAATTAAAGCAGCGTTACGATACAGAAGAAGAAGTGACATCTCTGCTGGATATGGCACTTTCCCTAGAAGGGATATCCAGAAATGCAAGTAAACATGCTGGTGGTGTAGTGATTTCACCAACCAAACTCACCGATTTTTCAGCACTGTATTGTGATGAGGAAGGTGGAAACCTAGTAACTCAGTTTGATAAAAATGATATAGAAGCGGTAGGTTTAGTTAAATTTGATTTTTTGGGTTTGAGAACGCTGACGATTATTGACTGGGCCATCACCACGATCAACAACAAAAAGCAGGTATTAAATGAAGCTCTAGTCGATATTACTCAAATACCTAGAGATGATAAAGCGACTTATCAGATTTTTGAGAAATGCCAGACAACGGCTGTTTTTCAACTTGAATCACGGGGTATGAAAGAATTAATTCGCAAGCTAAAACCTGATTGTTTCGATGATATTATTGCCCTAGTTGCTTTATTTAGACCAGGGCCACTGGAGTCAGGCATGGTTGATGATTATATCAATGTAAAACATGGTGCTAAAGCCGAATATGCCCACCCTCTATTGGAACCCATTTTAAACCCGACCAATGGTGTTATTTTATATCAAGAACAGGTCATGCAGATAGCCCGAGAACTGGCAGGATATACTTTGGGTGGTGCTGATATGTTACGCCGAGCTATGGGTAAGAAAAAAGCGGAAGAAATGGCTAGGCAACGTACTATTTTTATCACAGGTGCAATCAATAATAAAATCGAAAAATCAATAGCCACTTATGTATTCGGTTTGATGGAAAAATTTGCTGGTTATGGTTTTAATAAATCGCATTCAGCGGCTTATGCTCTGGTCGCTTATCAAACGGCTTGGTTGAAACGACATTATCCAGCTGCATTTATGGCCGCTGTTATGTCTTCAGATATGGATAACACTGATAAAGTGGTTATCCTTAGAGATGAATGTAAGGTCATGGAGCTTACCCTGTATCCACCTGACATCAATACCTCCTATTGTAAATTTACCGCAAATGATGAGGATGAAATTATTTATGGTCTGGGTGCCATTAAAGGCGTAGGCGAAGCGGCTATCGAAGAACTACTGAAAGAAAGAGAAGCCAATGGCGTATTTATCGGCTTGTATGATTTATGTAGCCGTGTCGAATTACGCAAAGTCAATAAACGGGCATTAGAAGCTTTAATAAAAGCAGGTGCTTTTGACCGTATCAATACCAATAGAGCCTCACATCTAGCTGAGTTACCTACCGCGATGAGAGTGGCAGAGCAACACGGTAAAATGAGTCAAACAGGACAAAACGACCTGTTTGGGCTGGCAGTTAAAATTGATGCAAATGATAATACTGAAGCCTATACAACATCTGTTGAACCCTGGACAGAAAAACTACGCTTGGAAGAAGAAAGAATCACATTGGGCATGTATCTAACAGCACATCCTCTTGATCAATATCAAACTGAAATAAGGCATATCAGCCATGCCAATATTGCTTCATTAATTGCTGACGCAGAGAGATCCAAAGTAAAAATAGAATCTAGAGTTGCAGGACTGGTTGTGGAAATGCGAACTAGGCAAAGCAAAAAAGGGACTATGATGGGCTTTGCCACCATCGACGATAAAACAGCTAAGATGGAAGTAGCCGCTTTTAGCAAAACCTATGAGCAATATCGGCAGTTATTAGTTAAAAATACTTTGCTAGTGGTAGAAGGTATATTAGCCATTGATGACTTTTCTGGAGGGTTAAGGCTCACAGCAGAGAGAATATATAGCTTTGAACAGGCGCGTGAATATTTTGCACGGTGTATTGCTATTAACTGGAAAAAAACACAGGCAGAAGGTGATTCAAATAAATTTATCAAACAACTGAAAGAAATATTAACACCGTACAAAGGGGGTAATTGTCCAGTACAAATTTTCTATGACAATAATAAAGCAAAAACCTCTTTGCAATTAGGTGATGAATGGCGAATTCATCCTACTGATGAATTAATCGACATATTGAAGAAATGCTTTTCAAGTAGCTCTGTAGACATTATTTATAGAGACCTCAGCATAACTCTGGCGATGAGAAAAAAACGATAGAATTTTTCAGGTTTTAGTCAAAATACAAGTGTAATAGTAAGCTATTGCACGTTATTTTGGCTGAAAGATGGAAAACTTCTAGCCTTTTTTATCCGTTCATGAGTTATGCTGTTATGAGCATTTACTATCGCCACAACTTAAGCACGTCATACAGCCATCCATGAGTACCATGGCTTTAGTGCTACATTTGGTACATAGCGTTGACTTTTCAGGAAAACTATCTTCCTCATCAGTATTTGAGGATGCATGTTTTTCTTCAAATTCCTTACGTTTTTCTACCAAAAATTGTTTTTGTGAGTCTTCCATTTCTTCAGTCACTATCATGCCAATATATTTCATGTGGGACTCAATCGCATGACCAATTTCGGCAACTAATGAAGGCATAAAAATACCGCCTTTTTTAAAATAACCCCCTTTAGGGTCAAAAACCGCTTTCATTTCTTCAACTAAAAATGTGACATCACCGCCTTTACGAAATACAGCAGAAATAACCCGTGTTAATGCCAATACCCATTGAAAATGTTCCATGTTTTTTGAGTTAATAAACACTTCATAAGGACGGCGTTCTTCATGTTCTGTACCCATATTTAATACCATGTCATTAATGGTGATATAGAGGGCATGTTCCGATTGTGGGGTTTTAATTTTATAAGTTGAACCGAGCAGTACTTCAGGGCGCTCTACATTTTCATGCATGCTTTCCAATAAGGGCTCCAATGTCTCGCTATTGGCTGCTTCAACTTTTGCGTCATTATTGATTACTTTATAAGCAACAATTTTTTTTGTGATTTTATGTTTCATTAGAATTTCCCGTAATAACCTTCTTTTAGGGCATCAAATAGATTAGCCGCCGTATGTATTTCATCATCATATTCAATTTCTTCGTTGCCTTTCACTTCAATAACATGACCATCATCTAAAGTAAATTGATAGGTCGTTTTCTCTAAGTCTTCCTCTTTTACTAAAACACCTTGGAACACTTCTGGGTTAAAACGAAAGGTGGTGCATCCCTTTAATCCTTTGTCATAAGCATATTCATAAATAGATTTAAAGTCTTCATAAGGAAAATCAGTCGGCACATTCGCTGTTTTAGAAATGGAGGAGTCTATCCATTTTTGCGCAGCGGCCTGAACATCAACATGTTGCTTAGGGCTAATATCATCGGCTGCAATAAAATAGTCAGGTAATTGTGTGTCGCTATCTTCACTAAAAGGCATGGCTTCTGAGTTTATCAGCTCTCTATAGGCTAATAATTCAAAGGAATAAACATCGACTTTTTCTTTGCTTTTTTTGCCTTTACGAATAATATTTCGCGAATAGTGATGGGCAAAACTGGGTTCTATGCCATTACTTACATTGTTGGCTAGGGAAAGAGAAATGGTGCCAGTAGGTGCGATGGAGCTATGATGAGTAAAGCGGGCACCATGTTCTATTAATTCGTCGATTAACTCAGGTTTTTCTATGCCCAGTTGTTGCATATATCGACTGTATTTAGCATGTAATACTTTGCCTAAAATGCTGTCGCCTACTTGATAGCCATCCGTTTTCATTTCTGGTCTTTTGTATAGCATTTCACCAGTAACGATAAATGTTTGATCCATAATAGGTGCCGCACCTTTTTCTTTAGCTAGATCCAGACCTGCTTGCCAACCCTCTATGGCTAATATTTTGGTGATTTCTTCGGTAATTTGTAATGATTCCTCTGAGCCATATTTTAAACCCAGCATGGTTAAACTTGAACCTAGCCCCAAATAACCCATACCATGTCTACGTTTGCTGATGATTTCATCACCTTGCTTTTGTAGTGGTAAACCATTAATTTCTACCACATTATCTAGCATACGGGTAAAAATACGAATAGCTTTAGCGTATGTTTCCCAATCAAACCTAGCTTCATGCGTAAAAGGGTTTTCTACAAATCGGGTTAAATTAATAGATCCTAATAAGCAACTACCATAGGGAGGTAGGGGTTGTTCACCACATGGATTGGTGGCGCGTATATTTTCACAAAACCAGTTATTATTCATTTCGTTGACTTTGTCGATCAAAATAAAACCAGGTTCTGCATAATCGTAGGTTGAAGACATAATAATGTCCCATAAGCAACGAGATGGCAGGGTTTTAGTGATTTTACAAGCCACTAAACCGTCTTCATTAGTAATATAGCCTTCTTTATTGGGTAAATCTCGCCAAATAACATGATCTTTATTGTTTAGATCAATGCTATCCATTAATTTTTCTTTTTCTGTGATAGGGAATGACAATGACCATGATTGATTGTTTTTAACGGCTTCAACAAATTCGGTGGTAATTAATAAAGACAAATTAAACTGGCGTAAACGTCCATCTTCACGTTTTGCACGAATAAAGTCGATAACATCAGGATGGGCAATGTCAAAAGTCGCCATTTGTGCACCACGTCTACCGCCCGCTGATGAAATGGTAAAACACATTTTATCGTAAATATCCATAAATGAGAGCGGCCCCGAAGTATATGCACCTGCTCCTGAAACATAGGCATCTTTAGGGCGTAAGGTAGAAAACTCGTAACCAATGCCACACCCCGCTTTTAATGTTAGTCCCGCTTCATATACTTTCTTAAGAATATTATCCATAGAATCAGAAATAGAACCTGACACCGTACAGTTAATAGTTGATGTGGCTGGTTTATGTGCTTGCGCACCCGCATTAGAAACAATGCGCCCAGCAGGAATTACCCCTTGCCTTAAAGCCCATAGAAAAGATTTATAATGTTGTTTTTGTAGATCTTTTCCTTTTTCTACATCTGCGAGTGCCTTAGCTACTCTTTTATAAGTATCGTCAATGGTTTTATCAATGGCTTCTCCATCTTTGTTTTTAAGGCGATACTTAGTATCCCAAATATCGAGCGAAGCACTTTGCATGGGAATTTTGGTAATGTTGTCGGTAACAACTTGAAGTTGGGCAGTCATTGATGATTTCCTTTTTGATAAGGCTGTGTAAACACTTGAAAAAGCTAAAAATAGAGAAGTAAGGTAAATGTGTTAAAAAGCAATATGTAGTATTTTTGAAAAATAATATCACAATATGTTGTGGTTATCACTTTTTTTTAACCCTATGTTTAAAATTATTTTTTGCCTGTAATTAATCAAGCTTTAGAAAGACGAAGGACGAAAGACGAAAGACTCAAGACTCAAGACTCAAGACTCAAGACTCAAGACTCAAGACTAAAGACTCAAGACTCAAGACTCAAAACTAAAGACTCAAGACTAAAGACTCAAGACTCAAGACTCCTTGATTAGTTCTGGTGCGTGGAACGCACCCTACGGATCTAAAGATTCAGGACTTAGGACTAAAGTAACTGGAACTTCTGTTACCACGGGTCATTCCCTAAGTTTGTTATCGGGAATCTCGTTTTAAACATCTGGATTTTCTGCTTAGAACATGCAGGAGTGACGCGGCTCTTATCCCATGTTCAACAAATAGCTCTGAATGAAAGAGGTTTAGCTGCTCTGTTTGGGGTTGATTTTGTTAGTATGTTTTATCAGCAAAACGACCAAGAAATAGCTGCTATTTTATCAAATACTGCTTGATTTTCCTATGGCTTTTGTTGGTTTTATTATTATAAATCAATTTGTTATGGTGTTTTTAAGGGTTGGATAATTATATGGGCTATGCTGAACAGAGTGAGGATTAATTTTTTTTAATAAATTAATCACGACAATGGGCAGTGCTGCATTGTGTCTGAGTAAATCAGATAAGATAAAGTACAAGACGATCATACAAATGATGATAAACCCTGCAACAGGTAAACAAGTTTCCAGAATGGATTCTTGTGCATAACTAATACCATATTCAATAGATAAATATACTATAGTGCTTATATTTGCACCTTATGAGTGCTAGATTGAGGTCTCAGATTGTTAAATATTGCAATCTTTCTAACAAAGGAAAAACTGCCCTCGAAAAACACTTTGAGAGCAGTATTCACAATTTATATTTTACCGTCTAAGCCCATTTGGAAATATTTATGGGTAATTGAATCTTGGTTTTCAAGTAACCAATCAATATCTGGTGTGTTGGTCATTGCTTTATGAATTGCTTGTGCTGTTGCTTTACGATGAATATCAAATAAAATTTGATGATCTAAATTATCATCAGTTGCTACACTTGGGTGTAACCAAACCGAACAAATAATACCTAAATCATTGACTTTTTCTTTTGCAATATCCCCAGCACGAACAGCATCTAAAACACCGTTAGCAATAGCAGCCTGGACGGTTCCCATTAAAATATTAGTATAACGAGAGTTATTAACAGTGACTTTACTGACCATTAATGTGACAGGACGTACTTGAATATCGGTATTTAAAATAGCAAATACTTTTGAATGACCTTTTGCTTGATTTCCAGTCAGCGTTGCAATGGCAATTCCTACTGGGCCGTCTAATTCACCAATAACAATTTCTGGCTCCGCAGCGGTACCAGGAGGTCCACCAGCAACTAAGGATTCTCCAGTACGCATTATAATTCTTTCGCTCATCTATATCTCCAAAATAAAAATAATTTCAACCGAGCAGGATACCATGAAAATCTTATTTTAATAAGATATTAAATTAAAAAGCCTGTAGTTTAAAACCTGAATGCTTACTTTAGGATCTAAAAGAAAATCGGGTTTTATCCCGTTATCCCAAGAACAGTTTTTGAGACCCATTAAAAATCAATTACTGAGCCCTTGATTCTATTTTTTGATCTACTACTTTTTCAGTGTCTGTTTTTACTTCTAGCATTTTTGGCAAGACCGTGGGTACGGTATCAGAGCGCACCTCCGTTGCTTGTTGATACTGTTCTTTAAGCCATTTTTGTTTTTCTCGATTGGCCTCACCAAACAGGGTGGCTCCGACCATAAATAAAAAACCAGAAAGTAGCACAATCGACATACGTTTGGGTTTGTCCATCCAAAATAATAATAACTGAGGTTTATACAGCCCTACAACAAGAAAACCTACTGCCAATACAAATAGGTTTATCGACCAAGTCATCATTAAACTTTTCCTTATATTACTTACAGAGACCTCAGCATAACGCATGAACGGATAAAAAAGGCTAGAAGTTTTTCATCTTTCAGTCAAAATAACCTGCAATAGCTTACTATTACACTTGTATTTTGACTAAAACCTGAAAAATTCTATCGTTTTTTTCTCATCACCAGAGTTATACTGAGGTCTCTTACATTTAAAAAAGAGTTATTATTATAAGTCGGTTAATAAATTGCAACAATCATTAGCATAAAGAGGAAATAATTATGGAAATTTTCGCAATAGTCGTATTTAGTTTTGCCATATTAATGGTATTTATGAGTGTTAAATCTGTTCCGCAAGGAGATGAATACACAGTTGAACGGTTTGGGCGATATACCAATACATTGACCCCAGGGTTAAATATTATCGTACCCATTATTGATAAAATCGGTAATAAATTAAATATGATGGAGCAGGTTAGGGATGTGCCTTCTCAGGAAGTGATTACCAAAGATAATGCCATGGTGACAGTGGATGGCGTAGTTTTTTTTCAGATTATTGATGCCGCTAAAGCTTCTTATGAAGTGAATAATCTAGAATTAGCCATTCTAAATCTGGTGATGACTAATATCCGTACCGTCATGGGTTCAATGGATTTGGATGAGCTTTTATCAAGACGAGATGATATTAATGCCCGTTTGTTGAATGTGGTCGATGATGCGACAACACCTTGGGGAATCAAAGTTACTCGCATTGAAATTAAAGATATTGCACCACCTAAAGATTTAGTGGATGCCATGGCTAGACAAATGAAAGCAGAGCGGGAAAAAAGAGCGAATATTTTGGAAGCAGAAGGATTCAGACAGGCTGAAATTTTACGTGCAGAAGGGGAAAAACAAGGTGCAATTTTAGATGCAGAAGGACGTAAAGAGTCAGCCTATAGAGATGCGGAAGCTAGAGAGCGTTTAGCAGAAGCAGAAGCCAATGCAACAATCATGGTATCTGAGGCGATTGCAAAAGGTGATGTGCAAGCCATCAACTACTTTGTCGCACAAAAATATATAGAATCATTAAAAGACATTGCCAGTTCTGACAATAGTAAATTGATTTTAATGCCTTTAGAAGCCGCTAACGTGATTGGATCTATTGCAGGTATTGCTGACTTGGCAAAAGAAGCAATGGCTAAAAAGGATTAATTATGGCTGGACTAGAGCTTGTTTTCTGGTATTGGTGGGTGTTTGCAATTTTTATGTTGGGAATAGAAGTCATGGTTCCCGGTTTCTTTTTTTTATGGCTATCTGTTGCAGGTTTTGTTGTAGGGTTGGAATTATTTTTAATACCCTCGACTTCCGTAGAAATACAATTATTACTGTTTTCTACTTTATCTATTGTTTCCATCTATAGTTGGCGACGTTATGGAAAAACACATCATTCAGAATCAGACCAGCCTTTACTTAATAAACGCGGTGCTCAGCATATAGGACGTGTTTTTTTGGTATCTCAAGCGATTGAAAATGGACGGGGAAAAGTCAAAATAGGTGATTCTATCTGGACAGTTGAGGGTGATGATTGTGCTGTAGACACTAAAGTCAAAGTGGTTGATATTGACGGTACTGTATTTACAGTTAAAGCTGTTGTTGATGCCGTGGAAGATAAATAAAGAGGATGTAGCTTGTTGATTTCTCAGAAACTTGACTAATCAACAAGCTACATTTTAGGCGTAATGATGAAACAATTAAACATGCTTTTTCCATTTAATGGAGCAACCCATACTGGCAATTTGTTCCTTAGGGCCGTGCCCAGTTTGTGCAACTTGTTTCATGGCCTCAAATAAATCACGTTTCACATCATCAGCACTTTCTTTTTTGCTGGCATCCAGACGGCCTCTGTATTGCAATTCAAGCTTATTGTTGTAACCAAAGAAATCAGGGGTACAAACAGCACCATATTGTTTGGCAATATCCTGACTTTCATCTAATAAATAAGGGAAATCAAAATTTAGCTGTTTTGCCAGTTTTTGCATGTTTTCAAATGAATCTTCAGGGTATTCAATAATATCGTTGGAGGAAATGGCTACGGTGGCAATGCCTAAGGTTTTTAATTCTGCCGTATCACGCAATATACGCTGATGGATGGCCTTAACATAAGGGCAATGGTTACAGATAAACATGATGAGTAAACCTTTGCTACCAGCACACTGTTCTAATGTCCATTTTTGTCCATCAGTACCTAGTAGCTCAAAGTTTAAAGCAGGTGAGCCAAAATCACAAACAGGCGGATTTAATGCAGCCATAATATTCTCTTTTTATATTGAGACCTCAGCATAACGCATGAACGGATAAAAAAGGCTAGAATTTTTCTCTCGTCCAGAGTTATGCTGAGATCTCATGTTGATGAAAAGCAAGTATTTTCTTATATTTAGGCACTATTTACAAGCTGGAGTATAAACTTTTCAGGGTTGATTTGTGCTACTAACATAACTCAGATATAGCATAGAGTTGACAGATAAATTGAACAAGCCAATAAAAACATGCTGTTAAATCAAGTATCCGTCAGACCCGTTTTAAAACGCAATCTGAAAGAATTTATTTGAACCCATATCAATCTATCAGTAAATTAATCTAAAGCCAGCACCCACACCAAAATCAGAATGCAACTGTGTGACCAATCCTAAGTTTTTAGATATTGAATATTCTATACCAAGCTGCCATTCTTCCTGACTCTCAGTATCGTATTCATAGTCTGCAAATAGATTAATACGCTGCGTCAGATGAATGTCGTTAGCCAATGTTATTCGCAAATCTCCTAAAGTATCTACTCGCCATTCGGTTTCAAATTTTAAAGGTAATAGATATTTAAAGCCAAAAATCCCTCGTGCTGTGTCATCTTCAAAACTCACACCTGCAAAGCCTGAAAAAAATCGACTAAAAACTCGCTCATAACTGATATTAACTTCATATTCAGTGCTTGGCACATTTTGCCATCCGACTTGCCAATCTGTATGCAAAACATTTTTACTATTAGTTAAAACGGCCTCACCTTCAGTCATCTGAGAAAGTAATGCACCATTGGCATAAAAAAAACCTTTATCACTATAGAGTTTATGGCGAATATCTACTAATTCAGCATCAATCAGATCATCTTTATAACTGATAACCCTCGCCATCCCCGCTTTAGCATGATAGAGAATATGGCAATGAAAGAACCAGTCCTGCTTTTCATTGCCTTCAAACTCAATAATTTGTTGTCCCATAGGCGGCACATCAACAGTATGTTTCAAAGGAGAATATGCCTCTTGATCGTTTAAAACACGAAAAAAATGTCCATGCAAATGCATAGGATGATGCATCATAGTTTTATTGTTTAAAACAAAACGCAGATTTTCACCTCGGCTAATTTTAATCACATTATCTGCCGATAAAATCTCATCATTGATAGACCAAACATAACGCTGCATATCCCCCGTTAAATCTAACTGAATTTCTCTTGTTTTATTATCAATGGGTAATGTTGTAGCAGTTAACGCTTTTAATTTTTTATACGGCGTTTGTCCATTCATATCATTAGAAATATTATGCTCTATACCATGCCCCATCTTATGTTCAGACATATTCATTGTATAAGGGCTGGGGGGTTTTATATCGGGTACAACTACACGCTCCCCCGACCCTATCCAAATTGAACTATATCCTGAGCCGTCTTGAGCACTGGCTCTTAACTCAAACAAACCTGATTCAGGTACGGTAATCAGTAAGGTATAGGTCTCAGCAATCGCCATTAAAAAATTGTTGGTATTTAATGGCAACACATCATTACCATCAGCAGCAATGATTTGTATATCGCCCTTTGCAAACTGTAAATTAAAATAAGTCGCCGTTGCCGCATTCACCAAACGTAATTTAACCACCTCGCCTACCTTGGCAGGAATGATAGTTTCTGTCTGTCCATTGGCTAAAAATGTATCATAAGCCACATCAGAAATATCCATTCCTGACATTCGATTCAAAGATTGTTTAAAAAAATGGCTCAGTCCACCCTGCTGTATTGCGGACAATACATTTTGTTGACTACCTTTTTTGATGTTATAAAAATCACTGCCACTTTTTAAGGTTCGCAACACTTCATCAGGGTCTTCATTAATCCAGTCAGATAACACAACTGTCGTTTGTTGATCAAAATACTGAGTAGACTTTATTGCTGGATAGATAACAATGGCACCATATACGCCACGTTGTTCTTGTAGTCCGGTATGCGAGTGATACCAATAAGTACCCGAGTGCTTTAATTCAAACTTAAATAGATGGGTGGCACCTGGCTCAATAGGAGGATGATTCACATAAGGTACGCCATCTTGGTGATTAGGTATTAACAAACCATGCCAATGCACCGAAGTCTCAACATCCATATTATTACTAATATTAATCTGTGCTATATCGCCTTGTTGAAAATATAAAGTGGGTGCAGGTACCAAGCCATTGACAGCCATAGCTACGGTAGCCTTATTATTAAACTCAACCCTTTTATAATCAATCACTAAATCATATTCAACTGTTTTAGCTAAACAGCTATTCAATAAAATAATAAAGAGGGTAATAAGCTGGATGATTAATTTCATTAGATGTTACAGTTCTATTGAAAAATAGATTAGATTGACTATTTAATAATGGTTCAAAAAACCAAAAAATAAAACGGAGAGAAAGATGAAAAAAATTAAATTATTGCCCTTGTTGATTCTTGTTGCTTTTTCTAGCCAAACCTGGGCTTATGGAAGTAGTGGGGGTCAAAAAGCCTGCAAAAAACCTAAGTTTAGTGAGTTTACACCCGTAAAATTGACTACTGTTAGTTCAGGTGCTGAATTTTCATTTAAAGCATCTACATTAACAAACCCAGATAGCATGGTTGTCAGCGTAAAAAAACAAGTGGTTGAGGTCAGTATTACTAAAAAAAGCACTGGCTTTGAAGTTAAGGGAACATTGCCAGATAGTTTGCAAAATACCTATGCCAGAATTGATATTAAAGCATCAGGTATTAATAATTGCCCTGCTAATGATGGTTGGTTGTTAAAAATAGAATAATTTCAGGGCTCAAGACTCAAGACTCAAGACTCAAGACTCAAGACTTAGGACTCAGGACTAAAGACCCCTTGATTTTTGGTGATTTCTTATGGAGTGTTAAAGTCTGGGCGGGTTGGTTTTGTTGGCATGTTTTATCAGAAAAACGACCAAGAAATAGCCGTTATTTCACCAAATACTGCTTGTTTTGTCTATGGTTTTTGTTTAATTTATTGTTATAAATCAGATGGTTGTGTTTTTAAGGGTTGACTATTTATTGGTCGTTTTTCTATAAAACATGCCAACAAAATCAACCCCAAACACAGAGCAACTAAACCTCTTTCATTCAAAGTTATTTGTTGAATAAAGCATAAGAACCGCGTCACTCCTGCATATTCTAAGCAGGAATCCAAGTGTTTAAAACTAGATTCCCGACAACAGACATCGGGAATAACCCGTGGTAACAAAGGTTCCAGTTACTTTAGTTCCGAGTCCCGAGTCTTTCATCTTTCGTCTTTCGTCTTTCGTCTTTCGTCTTTCGTCTTTCGTCTTTCGTCTTTCGTCTTTCGTCTTTCGTCTTTCGTCTTTCGTCTTTCGTCTTTCGTCTTTCGTCTTTCCCCTTTGTTAAAAGGGGACTAATTATAAAGCCCTAAATATAAAAATAACCTGTAGAATAGGCAGGTTTTATTATTCTTAATGGGTTCAAAGTGAGTTTTAGAGGAACAACAATACTTTCTGTTCGCCGTGGTGACAAAGTGGTTATAGGGGGAGACGGTCAAGTTTCTCTGGGAAACACGGTCATGAAAGGTAATGCACGCAAAGTGCGTCGCCTTTATCACGGTAAGGTCATTGCCGGCTTTGCTGGTGCAACCGCTGACGCTTTCACCCTATTTGAACATTTTGAAGGCAAACTGGAAAAACATCGCGGCAATTTAACTCGGGCAGCGGTTGAAATGGCAAAAGACTGGCGTACTGACCGTGCTTTACGAAAATTAGAAGCCTTGCTAACCATTGCCGATGCAAAAACCTCCCTCATTTTATCGGGTACAGGTGATGTTATTGAACCTGAATATGACCTAATGGCTATTGGCTCCGGCGGTTCATTTGCCCAGTCTGCCGCGCGTGCATTATTGGAAAACACTGATTTAAGCGCCAAAGAAATTGTAGAAAAATCACTCCATATAGCGGCTGACATCTGCATTTATACTAATCACAATTTACGCATCGAAGAATTAGATGCTGAACCACAAAGCCACCAAGAGTAATTAGCATGAGTAAAATGACACCTAAAGAAATTGTCAGCGAGTTGGACAAACATATCATTGGTCAAGCCAGTGCTAAACGTTCGGTCGCTATTGCCCTGCGTAATCGCTGGCGCAGAATGCGTGTTGCCGAAGAACTACGCGATGAGATAACCCCCAAAAACATTTTAATGATTGGCCCAACAGGCGTGGGGAAAACAGAAATTGCCCGCCGTTTAGCGCGTTTAGCTAATGCCCCTTTTATTAAAATTGAAGCCACCAAATTTACTGAGGTCGGCTATGTCGGACGAGATGTAGAATCTATTATTCGTGACTTAGTTGATACTGCGGTAAAAATGAATCGCATGTCAGAAATGGAAAAAGTACAAAACCGAGCGGCTGATGCGGCGGAAGACAAAGTTCTGGACATTCTTTTGCCTTCTGCAGAAGACGGCATGATTTCAGATTCTGAAGCGTCCACCCGTCAAAAAATGCGTAAAAAATTACGTGAAGGTGACTTAAACGATAAGGAAATCGAAGTCGATCTAAAAGCACCGACTGTAGGCGTAGAAATCATGGCACCTCCAGGCATGGAAGACATGACCAATCAATTACAAGGTATGTTTCAAAACCTGAGCAATGATAAAACCAAAACCCGTAAAATAAAAATTTCTGAAGCACTTAAAGTACTTCAAGAAGAAGAAGCGGGAAAATTGGTCAATGAAGATGATATTAAATTATCTGCTGTTGAGTCTGTAGAGCAAAATGGTATCGTTTTTCTGGATGAAATAGATAAAGTATGTAAGCGTTCTGAATTAAATGGCGGCGGCGGTGAAGTCTCCCGTGAAGGTGTGCAGCGTGACTTGCTACCTTTAGTTGAAGGTAGCACGGTCAGCACCAAATATGGCATGATTAAAACTGACCATATTTTATTTATCGCTTCGGGTGCTTTTCATCTAGTTAAACCGTCTGATTTGATTCCTGAACTACAAGGTCGTTTTCCTATTCGAGTTGAGCTTAATGCACTATCTGCTGAAGATTTTGTGCGTATTCTAACTGAGCCAGATGCCTCGCTAACTGAGCAATATCAGGCTTTATTAAAGACCGAAGACATTGACCTAAGCTTTTCTGCAGACGGCATTCAACGTATCGCTGAACTAGGCTGGCATGTAAATGAAACCACAGAAAATATTGGTGCTAGAAGATTACACACTATTTTGGAACGATTATTAGAAGATGTTTCCTTTAACGCCTCAGATATGACTGATAAAACCGTGCTGATTGATGCCGCCTATGTTGACAGCCATTTAACAGAGTTTGCTGAAGATGAAGATCTCAGCCGTTATATTTTGTAATGGTGGCTAAAAAATTCTATCACTGCTTTCTCTCGTCCAGAGTTATGCTAAAGTCTCATTGTATAAAATAGGCTCTGAATATCAAACACTTTGGGCAAACTATCATGATGTTTTAGACAAAGTTGGATAGTCATAAACAAGCTCTGCAAAATAAATAAAACACCTTGATTCATTATTTGATTTATCTTTGCTTATCCGAGGACAAGAAACACCTAAAGATTTGTTTATTTTTTCAAACAAATAGGCTTTATCTAGTTATGATGCCTCTTATATGATGTTAGCACTACAACAACAAGCACCCATTGCAACACTCGATAAAAATATTATCAGTGTCGCTAATAATATAGGCTTAATATTTATCCTTGAATTAGCTACAAATAGTAAAAAAAGTGATACCAACGACTCATATTTAAACAAAACCTATTTGAAAAATATAATGACTCATCATGCTTTTGCTTCTGATGAGAGAAAAATGAAAGCTACCAATAAAAGCAGTAGCAAAATAAGAGAGACAACAATGACAACTAATAACACCACCCATTTTGGTTATAAACAAGTGGCAACAGAAGAAAAAGTCCGCATGGTTCGCGGTGTTTTTGATTCCGTAGCCAGTAGCTATGATGTTATGAATGACTTGATGTCTTTAGGTATCCATAGAGTCTGGAAAAAAGTAGCGATTCAATTGGCCAATGTTAGAAATGGCGACCATATTCTTGACCTTGCTGGGGGTACCGGTGATTTAACCAAACTTTTTAAAAAACGGGTAGGCAAAGAAGGCTCTATCGTTTTAGCCGATATTAATTCGGAAATGTTACGCACAGGTCGAGATCGTCTAATAAATTGCGGTCTAATTGACAATATTCGTTATGCTCAGGTTAATGCCGAATGCCTGCCCTTTGCTGATAATAGTTTTGATTGTGTATGCATCGCCTTTGGACTAAGAAATGTGACTGATAAAGAAGGTGCATTACGCTCTATGCTGAGAGTTCTTAAACCTGGCGGTCGTGTTATCGTGCTGGAATTTTCGCACCCTATAGATAAAATCACAGAAAAAGTTTATGACTTTTATTCGTTTAAACTACTGCCTAAAATTGGGGCTATCATTGCTAAAGATGAAGACAGCTATCGCTATCTGGCGGAGTCCATCCGTATGCATCCCAAGCAAGATGAACTTAAGCAAATGATGGTTGATGCAGGATTAGAACGCTGTGAATATTTTAATATGAGCCAAGGTATCGTTGCCGTACATAGAGGCTACAAAATCTAATACCATGATAAAACAGCTAGTAGTCAGCGCATTAGAAACTGCTTTAAATCAATACCTAGCTCTTGATGAAGATGTCAGTATATTGCTAACGCCTATGGCAGGAAAAATTATTGCGATTAATATTTTACCCTTTAATGAAACACTGTATCTTTGCCCCACCACAGAAAAAATTCAATTGCTTGAACATTATGCTGATAAGACCGATGCTTGCATAAGTGGTACGCTGTCAGCTCTTGGTTTAATGGGGCTGAGTTCAACACCGATGCGATCCGTTTTTAGCGGTGAAGTGAGCATTGAAGGTGATGTACAAGTCGCGCATAAATTTCAGCAGCTTTTTAATAAACTGGATATTGATCTGGAAGAAAAGTTATCTCAATTTACTGGTGATATTATTGCCCATAAAATTGGCACTTTATTACGCTCAAGTTTTAACTGGACAGAAGAAAGCCTCCATACTTTCAAACTCAATAGTAAAGAATTTCTGCAAGAAGAAACGCGCGATCTTCCTGCCGAAGCCGAAGTAAATATATGGTATCAACAGATTGATGAAATACGCGCTGATCACGACCGTCTTTCGGTACGCATAGACCAGCTAAAACCAAACCCAGGAAATTAAAAATGCTTTCCGCATCTTTTACAAAACAAACCCTCATTGATTATCTAAATTAGGCAGCCCATTGATTCATCCAAAAATATTCATGCGTTTAATCCACATTAACTGGGTCATGATGTACCACGGTTTAGACGAAATTATTTTAAAAACGCATTTATTTCGCCCTATTCGGTTTCTTGCAATATTTTCTCCTAATTATTTATTAAGAAAACCCTCCGAATCCCGAGCGGTAAGAATCCGAAAAACACTGGAAGACCTAGGGCCTATCTACATCAAATTTGGTCAGGCCTTATCCACACGAAAAGACATACTAGCTGATGATATTGCTGATGAATTAGTTAAATTACAGGATAAAGTCCCGCCTTTTTCTAACCAATTAGCACGCGAGGTTATTGAACAGCAACTCGGACAAAAAACCTCAGAAGCTTTTGCCGAATTTGACCCCACCCCCTTAGCATCAGCCTCTGTCGCCCAAGTACATACTGCTAAATTACATAGTGGAGAAAAAGTTGTAATTAAAGTATTGCGTCCTCATATCGAAAAGAGAATCCATTCAGATTTAAGCTTACTCTATGAATTAGCACGACTGGCTGAAAAATTTTGGGATGATGCACGGCGATTACGTGCAATAGAAATTGTTGCAGAATTTGAAAGAACGCTTTTAGATGAGTTGGACTTAGTAAAAGAAGCCACAAACGCAACAAAATTACGTGAAAATTTTAAAGACTCAGAATCGCTTTATATTCCAGAAATATACTGGGAATTTACCCGCCAAAAAGTACTGGTCATGGAAAGAATATACGGTATTCCAGTAGGTGAAATAGATCGTTTAAGAGAAGGGGGAGCTAATTTTAAATTACTCGCCGAACGTGGCGTAGAAACATTCTTTACCCAAGTATTTCGTGACAATTTTTTTCATGCAGACATGCACCCAGGCAATATTTTTGTTGACTTACCCGATAAATATATTGCCGTAGACTTTGGTATTGTCGGTACTTTATCCTTATCTGATCAACGCTATCTGGCAGAAAACTTTCTGGCTTTTTTCAACCGTGATTATAAACGTGTTGCCCAAATGCATATTGAGTCTGGCTGGGTTCCTTCTGACACCCGCGTTGAAGACTTTGAATCTGCCATCCGCAGTGTTTGTGACCCAATATTTGACAAGCCCTTAAAAGATATTTCTTTTGGCTTATTATTATTACGTTTATTTCAAACTGCCAGACGCTTTGATATGGTGGTACAACCGCAATTGATGTTATTACAAAAAACTTTGCTTAATATTGAAGGTTTAGGTCGTCAGCTATACCCAGAACTCGATTTATGGCAAACAGCTAAACCCTTTTTAGAAGACTGGTTTCACGAACGCATCGGAGCAAAAGCAAAAATCAAACAACTGATCAAACAATTCCCTAAAATTGCAGAACATTTTCCAGAAATGCCAACACTCATATTTCAAGCATTAGATAGTGCCAAACATAGCAAACAGCAAATGGAAAAGCAAAATAAAGAAATATCCCAATTACGCCAACAAATAGAAAAAAACCATGATGGCACTGTTTGGGTTATTTTGACAAGTGCATTATTAATCAGTGCTGCCGTCTTTTTTCAATAGAAAATGTAAGACATTATGAGTAAACTTGATGAGCAATAGCGTTATAAGTATCTAGGCACTCACGACATTTCAACTTCCCATAGAATATAATTCCTGAGTGAAACACTAGGTTATAATAATATTTTTTTTACCTTTCTCTAAAAATGACCCAAGCTACCGCAAAAATAGTTCTCGTTGCCATCACTAAACATGGTGCCACACAAGTTAAATCATTAGCAGAAAAAATTCCTGCTGCCGATGTGCTGGTTTCTGAAAAGTTTTCTGAATTGATGACTGGGATGACTGCGATGAAAAATAATTTTCGCACTTATTCTGGACCTTTTAGAGATCAGATTGCCACTCTTTTTACAGAATATGACCAAGTTGTTTTTTTCGTATCGTTAGGTGCGGTTGTTCGATTAATTGCACCCCATCTAAAATCGAAAGATGTCGATCCAGGAGTTATAGTAGTGGATGATGCAGGACAATTTGTTATCCCCGTACTTTCTGGACATGTCGGTGGAGCAAATGCCTATGCAGAAAATATTGCCGAACTCATTCAAGGCACTGCAGTAGTTACCACCGCCTCTGATGTGGGTAAAACCATTCCTGTTGATATTTTAGGCCGTGAATTAGGTTGGATAGTGGAAGCACCCAAAATCAATATTACCCGTGTTTCTGCCCATGTGGTTAACGAAGAAGCTATCGCCTTTATTCAAGAAGCTGGAGAGAAAAACTGGTGGACTCGTCCAACACCTTTACCCAAAAATATTCATCTATTTGACGATTTTGAAACGGTCGATTTAGATCAGTATAAAGCAATATTATGGGTTACAGAACGAGAAATCAGCGAACAGGTCTGGCAACAATTCAAAGAAAAACTGGTCGTTTATAGGCCTAAATCTTACCCAAAATGAAACTTGTTTTAGGGCTGGGCTGTGATAGAAACACTTCATTGGAAACGCTAGAAGGTGCCATTGAAAATGCACTAAAATCCGTCAAAATGAATAAATTTGATATTAGCCAACTGGCGACCATTGATAAAAAAAATGATGAACTGGCTCTATTACAATTAGCAGAGAAATACCAATGGCCTTTGCAGTTTTTCTCTGCTGAACAATTATCAAAAGTTAAAGTACCCAGCCCTTCTGCCATTGTTTTAAAATATATGGGTACACCATCAGTTTCTGAGGCTGCGGCTATATTAGCAGCTCAATCTAATAGGGATCATTTAATAGTAGAAAAATATAAATACCTTGGCGCAGAGGGTAAAAACGCGACAGTTTCAATAGTAAAAATATAACCCAATACTAAAAAACCTGTCTACTTTCTCCTTCCCACAATCTTTGTGGGAAGCAGTATATTCAAACAACATAAAGCAGAACCATGAGTGGAAAAATATTATTAGTCGGCTTTGGCCCCGGTGCAGAAGAACACATGTCTTACCGAGCCAAAAGTGCTATTGCTGAAGCCGACGTAGTTATTGGCTACACAACCTATATCAAGTTGGTTAAAGAACTACTAGACGGCAAAGAAGTTGTGAGAAAAGGCATGACAGAAGAAATAGACCGTTGTATTGAAGCCTATGAACAGGCTAAAGAAGGAAAAACTGTAGCCCTGATTTCATCAGGTGATATTGGCGTTTATGGTATGGCAGGGCCGACTTATGAAGTTTTGCTACAAGCAGGCTGGACACCAGATAACGATATTAAAGTAGAAATTGTACCTGGCAGTACAGCCCTATCTGCTTGTGCATCCTTAGTCGGTGCACCACTAACACATGACTTTTGTTCTATTTCCTTATCCGATTTATTGACCCCTTGGACTACTATTGCGCGTCGATTAAACGCGGTTGCTGAATCTGATTTTGTAGTGGCATTATACAATCCCAAAAGCGGCAGACGTACTCAGCAAATTGTGCAGGCGCAACAAATACTATTACGCTACCGAGATGCTGCAACTCCTGTTGCCATAGTAAAGTCTGCCTATCGCCGTAGACAAGCTATTCAACTGGTTCGTCTGGATGAAATGGCAAATTGTGATATTGGTATGTTAACGACAGTCTTAATTGGCAATTCTTCTACCTACATCGACCAAGGTTTGATGATTACTCCACGCGGTTATGCCAATAAATATGCCAATTTAAGCGGTGAAGCAAAACCAGGCGAACAAGCCGGACGTTCTTTGTCCATGGGACTGGATGGCTGGAAAGCGTGTTTAAGACGTTATTTGAATAAAAACGACCTGAACTGGGAAAAAGTAGCAGACTATTTTACAGTCCCTGTTGGTGAGGTATTGTCAGCTGTATCCCTTGGCTCAGAAGAAAACACCCCATGCAAATCACACCAAGCCTATCAAGTACACCCAGAAAAATACCAGTTAGCCATTGAAGCCAGTCAAAACTGGGGACGTTTACGTGGCGTGGTGCGTACAGGAACAGGTGCTGTCGTCGAACTATTTTTACAAGGTGGCGATTTTGTAAGGCGTTCAGAATGGTTGAATATAGAAAATGAGCATTTTCATTTACATATTAACTGGGGAAAAGTAAGCACTGCCTATTTTGGCTGGCGTAAAGATAAATCTTATGGCCTGCACTTTCTGGATATTCATGGTCAATTGATATTCCGAGTATTACTGACTAAACATAAAGGCGAATTTGACTTGGCACAATTAGAGTCTTATCAAAAAGATTGTCTCGCCCTAAGTATTGACAAAACACAGGAGCAAAGTGATGACTGAAGTTATCAAACCTAAAATGATGGATTATCACCGCCACCTATTAGTCTGCATTGGCGAGAGATGTACTAAAAATGGAGAAGGTCAAGCACTCTATAACGAACTAAAAGTAAAACTAAAAGAAGCAGGGCTGGACAGGGGTAATTTACGGGTAAAAAGAACAAGAGCCACCTGTTTTGGAACCTGTAAATCGGGACCCTTACTATGCGTACAACCTGAAGGTATATGGTATTACGATATTAATAGCGAAAAACTAGATAGGATTATTAAAGAGCACTTTATACAAGGAAATCCAGTGACAGAATATATCCATCACCAAGCTTAAATTCATTAACCAGATTCAATTTAATGGGGGAACTTCAGCCCTGTGTATCCCTCACAAACCTACCCACCCCCAAACTCTTGATAAAACCTGTGCAACGCACAAAACGTCATTCCCGAATACATGTAGGGGCGAGTGCCTGCTCGCCCGCTCTTCCCCTCCTCCCCTACGTTTTATTAACACGGTATGCAATGCAAGGACATGCAGGGAAATGCAAGGAAATGTAGGGGCGAGTGCCTCTGCTCGCCCGCTCTTCCAATATTCCAATATTCCCATAACAACAGGGCGAGCCCCCTCCTCCCCTACGTTTTATTAACACGGTATGCAATGGAAGGAAACGGGGACAGGCTACTTTTTATAATGCGATAATTGGAGTCAGGGGGTGAGCGGCTTTTAAGCCCTCTCCGGAGGGAGAGGGTTGGGTGAGAGGAAATCAAAAAAATCTACTTTATATACAGTGATTTATTTAGAATCTCCCTATCTAACTCTCCCCAGCAAGCAAAGGCTTTTAAGCCCTCTCCGGAGATACCTACAGGAACGGCAGCCGTAGGGTGCGTTCCACCCTAGGTAAATTGAAAATTGAAAATTGAAAGTTGAAAATTTAGATCAAAAGCAGCCCTAGTAGGGTGCGTTCCACGCACCAGAGCGGTAGGGTGTGCGTTTGCCCACCAAGGATGGTGG
>QPIL01000004.1 GCA_003666325.1 Methylococcales symbiont of Iophon sp. n. MRB-2018 | reverse complement strand
AAGCGGAGCGTAGCACTTGTTGTGTTTACAAACATTAGGTTGCATCGACGCACTAACAAAACGGTCAACCTGACCGCCTAACGCAAGTTAATTTAACAAAAACCTGATGATTTTGAATGTTAGGTGTTTTTATGCTATTTTTAGCGTATCAGTCGGCGGCAGGTTACCTTGGCGTTAGAAGACAAGGGGAAGCATGGATATTGTTTTAACAATCGTAAGTATTGTGATTTTTGGCTTTGTTATTAATGTTCTATTGAAGCAATCCTATAATTTTATATTCTTCATTGGTCAGAAGCCATTTATATGGATATTGGCTGTAGCAATTATAGGAGTATTTGCCTGGGGTCTTAGTGCTATTTTTGGCTGGGGCGTTAACATTCCAACATGGGCATCGACAATGGCTTTCTTTATGAATTTACCACCAAGTTATAATAATTCAGATGAAAAGGAGTCTGCCCATCAAATGGTAGACGAATTCTATGCTGAAATGGGACTAAAAAATGGCCGCCTTCTGTATAGGTTTGGTCTCGCTAGTTTCGTATTCTCATGTTTAGCATCATGGGTATTATTTTATGGTGAAGTGTGTTCAGGTAATGAGTGCCAAAGCATATTGGAAAGCGTCTCCTAACAAATGGCTCCAGCGGACAATTGACAGCGCGGTTCGTTTGGCTACGCCAAGCCTCACCACGCTGTCAATTGCCGCTGAGCAAAAACGTTAGTACTCTAAATTTTCCTTAGTTACCATCCTACAAAGTATCGGCAAATAGAGAACCTTTACCGTGTTCTTGTTCGTGGCATATTCTGACCATTCAATGGTATTTGAAACGGTTGGGCAAGTAG
>QPIL01000102.1 GCA_003666325.1 Methylococcales symbiont of Iophon sp. n. MRB-2018 | reverse complement strand
TTTAGCATGGGCTGTAGCCTTTTTTATTTCGTCTAAAATATGCTTGTCATCGGCTAATAATGCCCTAACAATATGATGCCCAGAATAACGCAACTGATTGATTGAAGGGGTTAATATGCCCTCTCCTGTAATTTGTTCAGTATGTTTGATTTTTGTTTCGGATTTTTTAAAGAGCTGTAGTAATTCTTGATATTCAGCTTGATACTCTTGCATACAAGATTATTGAGTGAATTTGTAGTGCAATAGTTTTTCTTTTCTTTGTTTGATGTCTTCAGTAGTCTGATAACAGCCCTGTTGAAGGCTAATACTACCTTTTGCAATTCTTGATACTATATTTCTTTCTGTTTTCTTGCTAAAAAGTGATTTTTTTCATAAATTTATATACTTCCACAAGTATTTTGACAAATATTGTATGCCTAAATATGATTTCAAAAGTTTTCGATTGGGGGTGTTGTTGCATTTTACCGATACTTTTGGCGTTTAACAAAGTTTAATTAGTCAACTCTTAAAAACACAAGACAAAAAGGACTAAGGACTCAGGACTAAAGTAACTGGAACCTCTGTTACCATACGTCATTCCCGAAGTCTGTTATCGGGAATCTAAATTAAAGGGAACTTCATAGCGTCCCCTTATTCCCTTGTTGGCTAAGCCACGTATTGGTACCATACTTAATGTTGAGTAGTGTCCCAGAAAGTACGAGCCCCAACAATAGCGGGGCTTCCGAAATCTGGGGTTTTTTATGCCTAATAAACAAGGGCATATATGAAATCTGCAATATTAGTAAATGGTAGCTACTTCATTTTAATATTTTTCTATATACTTTTAATACTGATGCCGACTATAACCCAGAACAAAACCTTATTATAAGAGATGCGCGTGACATTACGCAGGCAGGGTTTATGCTTATGCAACTGAAAACACTTGATTGATTGGGTCGGTTTATAAGGTGAATTTAAGGCTAATGAAGTTCAGCATATAAAGCACGGTATTCATCGGATAATTTATGCTTAGGTAGATAATGAATTAAAGGTTGTGAATGGGTATGTGATTCACGCACTTTAACGGATGGCGATATTTTGGATTTCAATACAGTGAGACCTTCATTAATTAGTTCTTCAACTAACTGGTACGGCAAATTCGCTTGTTTTTGATATTGATTAACCACAATGCCTTCGATTTCAAGGGTTTCATTATGATCAGCTTTAACTTCGGCTATGGTGTTCATCAGCGTATATAAAGCATCTCTGGCAAAAGCGTCGCAATCAAAGGGAATTAAGCATCTTTCTGCTGCAATTAAAGCGGATTGACTGTAAAAATTAAGTATGGGAGGGGTATCAATATAGATAGCATCGAAGTCTTTTAATTTTTCTAATGCTTCTTTAAGTTTAAAAATTTTATGTCTGGATTCTAACCGGCTTTGTAAGCCTTCAAGGTCTGGGTGACTGGGTATGACATAAAGATTAGGGAAAGGCGTTTCATGCACAGCAGATTCAATCCCGCCTTTACTACCAAAAAGGGAAACCCCTAGGCAATTTTTAAAAAAATGGGCTATCGTTTGCTCAGAGTCATCAATTTTATGGCCTAATAAATATTGCGTAGAATTACCTTGGATATCAAGATCGACAACTAAAGTTTTTTTCCCTTCGACAGCACTGATAGCAGCTAAATTACAAGTGATGGTTGATTTTCCTACACCACCTTTTTGATTAAAGATAACTCTGCGCATAGTGTTTCCTCTTAATATCAACATGATAAAACTGCATTATAAGCAAAAACCCAGTAATATCAACTACGAGTGAATTTTTTCCCCTTACAGTCAGGGCATTCGGGTATTTTACTGGTAGATTTAAAGGAAATTTGTTTGTTACATTGGTCACAATTAAATGTGCCTGGACTGGTTATTTCACCACATTGGTAACTGTAATATTTATTCGCCTGATTTTCTATTTTAGCCAGTTCGATACGGGTTTTATCTGCAAGACTGCCGAAGGCATCTAAAGCAAAATTTTCAAGCAGAGTAATATCAAATTTAAACCATTCTGCTAGGGAATTGTTTTCTGCTGCTGAATTAGCTTGAGCGGCATGTTCTACATCACGCATAAGAAAACCGGCTATGTCATCAATTTCATCTTGAGTTAATCCCGTTAGTGTTTTTTTCTTTGCAAGTTCAAGTACATCCGCGACAGTATGTAAGCTGTCATCCATTATTTCGTACATCTGACTCATAAGACCATCATAGGCTTCGATAAATTTATCATCACTCATTGTTAGCTCCTTAAAATACATTTTAAATTTAAGCGTCTGTACTGTATTCTAACGCTTTTGATCGGTGAAAGACGAGTAGGATGCAAGAAAATTACAAACCCAGAGATATTGAGCAGATGGCCCAAAAATCTTGGGAGGAGTCGGGCGTGTTCAATGCCACTGAAGATACTGATAAAGAAAAATATTATTGTTTATCAATGTTTCCTTATCCCAGTGGTAATTTACATATAGGGCATGTGCGTAATTATACCATTGGTGATGTCATTAGCCGTTATCAGCGTATGTTAGGTAAAAATGTGATGCAGCCTATGGGTTGGGATGCGTTTGGTTTGCCAGCAGAAAATGCAGCCATGCAACATAAAGTACATCCCGCTGACTGGACTTATATCAATATTGATTATATGCGTGATCAATTAAAACGCTTAGGGTTTGCTTATGATTGGAATAGAGAGTTAGCAACCTGTGACCCAGAGTATTATCGTTGGGAGCAGTGGTTTTTCTTAAAACTGCTTAAAAAAGATTTGGTTTATAAAAAAAAATCAGCGGTTAATTGGTGTCCAAAAGATCAAACAGTTTTGGCTAATGAACAAGTGATTGATGGTTGTTGCTGGCGTTGTGATACTGCCGTAGAAAAGAAAGATATTTCACAATGGTTTTTACGAATAACAGCCTATGCTGATGAGCTTTTAGAATCATTAGAAAACCTAGATGGATGGCCACAACAGGTAAGAACAATGCAGGCCAACTGGATTGGCCGTTCTGAAGGTGTAGAAATGGATTTTTCTATTGCTGGAGCAGACTCTATTCGAATATATACTACACGCCCAGATACTTTGATGGGGGTAACTTATCTTGCGGTGGCAGCAGAGCACCCAGTTGCAATCAAAGCGGCACAAACTAACGCTGAGATTGCTGCCTTTCTGGAAGAATGTAAAGTAATGGAAACTTCCGAAGCGGCCATGGAAACTATGGAAAAAAAAGGAATGGATTCTGCTATTAAAGCGACGCATCCTGTTACCGGAGAACAAGTCCCTGTATGGATTGCTAACTTTGTACTGATGGGCTATGGAACCGGTGCGGTCATGTCTGTACCAGCACATGATCAACGCGACTATGCGTTTGCCAAAAAATATGGAATTGCTATCAAGCAAGTTATTTTTTCAGAGGATGTAGCAGCAGATGACTCAACTGAAAATCAAGCATATACTGCTAAAGGTGTGTTAAATAATTCGGGCGAATTTGATGGTTTGAGTTCTGTGGATGCTTTTTCTGCCATTGCTACAAAGCTAGAGGCAGATAATAAAGGCGAAAAGAAAGTCAATTTTCGCCTAAGAGATTGGGGGGTTTCCCGGCAACGTTATTGGGGAACCCCAGTTCCAGTTATCTATTGTGACGATTGTGGTACGGTACCTGTACCTGACGCTGATTTACCGGTGGTTTTACCCAAAGATGTTGTCTTAGATGGTTCGCAATCACCTTTAGCAGCAGATGCAGAATTTCCTTATGCAGATTGTCCTCAATGTGGCAAAGCCGCAAAAAGAGAAACTGATACCTTTGATACCTTTATGGAATCTTCTTGGTATTTTGCCCGTTATGCCAGTAACAGTGCAGATGCCATGTTGGATGATAAGGCTAAATATTGGCTGCCGGTTGATCATTATATCGGCGGTATTGAACATGCTATTTTACATTTATTATATGCTCGTTTTTATACCAAATTGTTGCGTGATGAAGGTTTGTTAAGCTGTGATGAACCCTTTAAGCGATTACTAACACAAGGCATGGTACTGAAAGATGGTGCTAAAATGTCTAAATCAAGAGGTAATACCGTTGATCCACAAGGATTGATAGAGCAATACGGTGCGGATACGGTTCGTATGTTTGTCATGTTTGCGGCACCACCCGAACAATCTTTGGAATGGTCTGATAGTGGAGTTGAAGGTGCGTTTCGGTTTTTAAAACGATTATGGCGCCAGGTTTTTCTACATGTAGAAAGTAGCTCAAGTATTCAAGCATTGGATAAAACATCCTTAACTGATCCACAAAAAGCAATGCGTCGTCAATTACATTTGGCTTTGAAAAAAGCAAATGATGATTACGCTAGACGTTATACTTTTAATACGGTGATTGCCGCTAATATGGAACTGGTCAATACTTTATCAAAATGTAACGATGATTCTAAAAATGCTCAAGCTGTTAGGCAAGAGGTATTAGAAGCTATATTATTGATGCTTTCTCCAATTACGCCACATATTTGCAAACAATTATGGCTGGAATTAGGCCATGAAAATGATATTGTGAGTGAAACTTGGCCTATTGTCGATGAATCGGCTCTTGAGCAAGACTCAATCAAGATGATGTTACAGGTGAATGGTAAATTACGAGGGAATATTTTGGTTTCTGCAACAGCAAGTAAAGATCAGATAGAGGTTATGGCATTAGCGGATGAAAATGTCAGTCGCTTTACAATGGATAAAGCCATAAAAAAAGTGATTATTGTGCCTGAACGGCTGGTTAATATTGTTGTTTAATAATAGTAGAGAGAAAACATGATGAATATAATTAAAATCACCTTATTACTAACAACACTATTTTTCATTACCGCATGCGGTTACCATTTACGAGGTAATCTGGATTTGCCTGATGCGTTAAAACAAATATACATTACTGGGGCTTCTACTCAGTTACGGGATATGTTGAAAAAAACCCTAAGATCATCAGATGTAACGCTGGCTACTAATGCTAGCGATGCAGGTATTGTGATACAAGTTGAAAAGGAAAAAATGCGTAGGCATGTGGTTTCTCTAAATTCGTCAGGCAGATCTAATGAATATGAATTATATTATGTTTTAAATTTTTTATTGTTAGATAGCGATGGTAAACCCTTGTCAGACGTTCAACTTATTGAAATAACAAGAGACTATTTTAATGATCAAGAGGAATTATTAGCTAAAAATAATGAAGAAAAGATGATTAAAGATGAAATCTACAGGCAAGCAATAATATCAATGATTAATCGGTCTCGAATTGCATTACAAAAAATGACTCAACAAATTAACTGAGCTTGTGCGATTAAAAGCAGAGCAATTAGAAAGAAGTTTAAAAAAATTAGCTGCTCTTTATTTAATATCAGGCGATGAACCTCTACAGTTGGGAGAAGCAGCCGATGCAGTCCGAAAAGCAGCTAGAAGTATAGGTTATTGTAGCAGGGAAGTGCTTATAGTCGATAGCAGGTTTGAATGGAATACGTTGTCTATAGTGACTCATTCACTCTCCCTTTTTTCAGAAAAAACCTTTGTTGATCTTAGACTTACAACTGCTAAATTAGGTATAGAGGGTTCAAAAGCTTTAATCCATTACTGTCAACATTTACCAGAAGATACATTGTTGTTAATAACAATGCCTAAGCTTGATAAGGCGCAGTTGAAAACAAAATGGTTTCAATCAGTAGATAAAACGGGTGTGGTTATACAAATATGGCCTCTTGACGGGGTAAATTTGCTCCAATGGTTAAAACAAAGAGCACAAAAAAGAGGCTTACAAATTGATTCAGAAAGTATAAAAACCCTCGCTACTAAAATTGAAGGTAATCTTCTGGCAGCCACCCAAGAAATAGAAGTACTCTATGTTCTACACGGACAATCTCAAATAAAAAAACAAGATGTGGAGGGGGCTGTAACTGACAGTTCACGATTTGATGTGTTTAAACTGACGGATTGTGTATTAGCTGGACGGATTAATCGAACAATTAAAATTCTTAATAGTTTAAAAGCAGAAGGTATAGCTGCACCTGTGGTTTTATGGGCTTTGTCAAGAGAAACGCGGTTATTAATGACTATTAAAATTGCTATCGACCAGGGTCAAAACAAAGAGGCTGTTCTGAATCAAAATAGATTATGGGATAAACGCAAGCAGTTGGTTAGTGTGGCAGTCTCTCGAATACAACAGCAGCAACTCAAGCAAATGTTATTGTTGGCTGCAAAGGTTGACAGGCAGATAAAAGGGCAAGAGAAAGGGGATTGCTGGGAAACCTTGTTAGCGTATTGCATGCTTTTTTGAGACCTCAGCATAACTCTGGACGGACAAAAAAAGTGATAGAATTTTTCAGGTTTTAGTCAAAATACAAGTGTAATACCATGTCCAACAAATAATATAAAATTCAAAAAATAATAACACTATAAATAGATAGCTAATGAGGACAAGATTGGAATGAAATACTAAATAGTCAACCCTTAAAAGCACAACAACCATCTGATTTATAACAATAAATTAAACAAAAACCATAGACAAAACAAGCAGTATTTGGTAAAATAACAGCTATTTCTTGGTCGTTTTTCTGATAAAACATACTAACAAAATCAACCCCGCCCAGACTTTAACACCCATAAGAAATCATCAAAAATCAAGGGGTTCTTAGTCTTTAGATCCGTAGGGTGCGTTCCACGCACCAGAACTAATCAAAAATCAAGAGGTTCTTCGTCTTTCGTCTTTCGTCCTGAGTCTTTTTAAACTTTTAAGGGTTGACTAAATAACCGCTAATATCAGCATAAACTTAGCTCCGCTAATTCATCATTATAAGCATGACGGGTAAGATTGCGATTTTTTACCATCATCGCAAAGGCAAATTCATCTGTAATCCAACCTTTGTAAAAAAGCTTGTTTAAAACAGGTTTTAGGGGGTATATGTATAAAACCACACGAGAACCCCTTAGTTTTATATGTCAAATCACAGAAACACTGTGTTAAATAACATTGTTTAATAAAATGTGCTTATTTTTAAAAGAAAAACAAAGGGATTCTCGCTGTTAAAATGGGTGACGGTTTTATTAATTATTACAGTGTTGAGTACCATTGCTATTTGCTCTACTGTGGATATTGGGTATTCTGCATGGTATAAAAAGTATTGGTAAAGCAGTAGCAGGTAATCCAATCAATCTATTAGACCGCTATATATATATGGTTGCGTTTCTGATATAGAACGGTCTCCCAATAACAAAGGAGTATGTGATGTTAAGAATATTTAATAAGTGTCGGCCTGAAATAGGCAAAAATGTTTATATTGATGATAGTGCTGTGGTTATTGGTGATGTCGTATTAGAGGATGATGTTTCCGTTTGGCCAACAACCGTGATCAGAGGAGATGTTGAAAGCATTCGGATAGGAAGCGGGACTAATGTACAAGATGGTTCTGTATTACATGTTTCCCATGCAGGTAATTATTCAGAAAAAGGTCATCCATTACAAATAGGCAAAGGTGTCACTATTGGGCATCGGGCTGTGGTTCATGCTTGTACAGTAGGGGATTATTGTCTACTTGGTATTGGTGCCATTATTTTAGATGATGCGGTATTAGAAGATTATGTGATGCTAGGTGCTGGTGCTTTGGTTCCGCCAGGGAAAAGATTAGAAAGTGGTTTTTTGTATGTAGGCACACCAGCTAGACAGGTAAGACCTTTGAAAGATACTGAAAAGGAATTTCTTGAATATTCTTATCAGCATTATATTCAGTTGAAAAATAAATATATCAATAAAAAATAGTGCCAAAAGAAACTCTGTTTTACGGCGTTGTAGAAAGCTAACAAAAACAACGCCATAGAATGTGGCATACAATATGCTTAATAGTAAGTTCTGTACTAAAAAATAACTTATACCATATTCAACAAATAAGAATACTAATATAGTGCTTATATTAGCGCCTTATGTGCTTGCTAAAAATAGGGGTTACTTATTGATAACCCACTATTTTTAGTTGCCTAATAAGGTGATAACATGAGCGCTAGGTTGGTGTATTTATTTGTTGAAGTTGGTATTATATGGAGAGAAAGAGTGTTGAAAACAAAATATTTAGTCGTTGCTAGTGTCTTGGCTATTCCTTTGCAGGTATCTGCTGAACATGAGCACTTGCCCGCTATTGTTGTGGAAGGGCACGCTATGCGTGCAGGTACTTTTGCTGCCGCACCTGATTCGTCTGGGCTAAAAGATACCGCTTCATTATTAAAAAGAGTGCCTGGCGCCAATGTTAACCGCAATGGCCCTTTAACAGGAATTGCTACATATCATGGTATGTATGGCAATCGTATCAATATTTCAGTTGATGGAACAAATATGAAAGAAGTAGGGCCAAATAGTATGGACCCTCCTTTAAGTCATATACCCGCTCCATTAACAGGGTCGTTGACAGTACATAGAGGTATTGCCCCAGTAAGTAGTGGTATAGAATCATTTGGTGGTTCTATGCATGTAAAATCCAAGAAAGGTAGTTTTGCTGAGGGTGATGGCATAGAAACCAGTGGTAATGCTTCTATGGGATATAGTTCTGTAGAAGATGGATATTATGGTTCACTTTTAAGCTCAGTAGCCACCCAAAACCACAAGTTGTATTTGAGTGGCAGTAAAGAACACGGTCGTGACTATCGCATCAAGAATAACCAAAAAGAAGTGCCTACCCAATATGATAGAGAAGCATTTACTACAGGTTATGGTTATCAACATAAAGATCATGAGTTTGCTATAAATTATAGTAATAACAATACTGGGCATACGGGTACGCCAGCGTTACCAATGGATATTGATTATGTTAGAGGTGGCTTGTACGATGCTAACTATAGCTGGGATATAGCTGATAGTTATCAACTAAAAACAAATATATTCTATCAAAAAATGCGCCACCAAATGAGTAATGGCTTATTTCGTGATGGAGGAACGACAGCAAAAGATTTAGTAACTAATCATACCCGAGTTGAAGCGGGGGGCATTGATATTGCTTTAACACTGCCTTTATTTGACGGAAATTTGACTGTGGGTGTTAATGGCGACCAATCTAATCATGATGCCTTAATATCCCGTACATTTACACGTCCCGATATCCCTATGATGTTGCGTGGGAAAACTGTGCAGGTAAATGCTTTTAATGATATTGAAAGAGATCGTTATAGTTTTTTTACAGAATGGCAGGGTAATATTTCCGAAGACTTATCTTTAGAATTAGGTTCCAGATATACCCATACTTGGATGAATGCAGGCGATGTTTCTGGGGGCAATCCCAATGTGAACTTTCCACTTGTGCGTCGTATAGGTCAAGATAGAGAAAGCTTTAATGCTGAGAATAGAAAACGTAATTTCAATGAAGTCGATTTAACTGCTATTTTTCGTTACACGCTGTCTGATCAACTTGATGTGGAAGTGGGTTTTGGTAGAAAAAATAGAGCACCTACTTATCAGGAATTATATTTATTTACTCAATTGTCTGCAGTGGGCGGATTAGCAGATGGCAACACTTATTTAGGTGATATTGAACTGGAACATGAAACCGCATATCAATTTGATTTGGCCTTTGATTGGCATAATGAGAGTGCCTATATTACACCTCGTTTTTTCTATCATTATGTGAATGATTATATCCAAGGCTTAAGAACCACAAAAGCACAAGCTGCAGGTAATAATGTGCTTGAATTTAGTAATATTAAAGCACAGTTATTTGGTGTTGATTTGGAAACAGGCTATACCATTAATGATGACTGGAGAGTGGATGCTGGTTTAAATTATGTTAGAGGCATGCGAGTTAACTCAGCAAATAATGATGATGATTTATATCGAATTGCACCGCTTAATGGGCGTACTCAATTAACATACGAACAGTCTGGCTGGATGGGTGCAATTGAAGGCGTTTTTTATGCGGACCAAGGTGATGTCATTGGTTACAGGGATGGCATCGGCAACGAGCAAAAAACCAAAGGCTATATGCTATTAAATTTACGCGGTCAATATGAACCTTACAAAGGTGTGACCATTGGAACGGGCATTGAAAATGCACTAGACAGTAAACATTATGACCATTTAGGCGGCTATCAATTGCATAATAGAGCAAATGGTCGGGTAGCATCACAAGGTCGTAATGTATATGCAACCTTGAGCTATAACTGGTAATTCAGTTTAATCCCTTAGCAAAAAAGGCGCGTTTCAAAATCGCGCCTTTTTTGTATCCACTGTTCAGGGATGACTATTTACGGTTTCTTTTCTCGGACAGCTTCCTAGGGATGTAGCCTAGGCAACTGGCAACAAATAAGCACCCGTCTTGTTGGCCTTTTTATCCATCTTGGGCGTTGCAACTTAGGTCATATAGCCTGCTATGCTCCTTTCCTTATACCATATTCAATAAATAAACATACTAATATAGTGCTTATATTAGTGCCTATGTGTTTGCTAAAAACAGAGGGCTACTTAGTCAACCCTTAAAAACACAACAACCATCTTATTTATAACAATAAATTAAACAAAAACCATAGGAAAAACAAGCAGTGTTTGGTAAAATAACAGCTATTTCTTGGTCGTTTTTCTTAAAAAATATGCTAACAAAATCAACCCCAAACACAGAACAACTAAACCTCTTTCATTCAGAGTTATTTGTAAAATAGGGTATAAGAACCGCTTCACTCCCTTCGTCATTCCTGCATGTTCTAAGCAGAAATCCAGATGTTTAAAACGAGATTCCCGACAACAGACTTCGGGAATGACGTGTGGTAACAGAAGTTCCAGTTACTTTAGTCCTGAGTCTTTTTAAGACTTGACTATTTACAGGTTTCGTCTTACAGGTTTCGTCATTTATTGCAAGCAAATGATGATTTACAAATAATTGGAGCCAAATGATTAAATGTAAATGGGGATTTAGTAGTCCTGCAATGGAATATTACCATGATGAGGAATGGGGTGTTCCTGTCCATGATGACCTCTTGTTGTTTGAGTTTTTAATTCTTGAAGGTACTCAAGCTGGTTTAAGCTGGTCGACTGTTCTCAATAAGCGTCAGGGCTATCGACAGGCGTTTGACCAGTTTGATGCACAGAAAATCATTCAATATAATGAAAACAGAGTTCAGCAATTATTGAAAAACTCTGAAATTATTAGAAATAAGTTAAAAGTTAATGCCACTATAACCAATGCAAAAGCTTTTTTAGCGATACAACAGAAACATGGTTCTTTTAACGATTATATTTGGCAGTTTACCCAAGGTAAAACGATACAAAACTGCTGGCAAACGATCAGTGATGTGCCAGTAAGTACTCAGCAATCAGAAGACATGAGCAAACAATTAAAACAGGATGGTTTTAAATTTGTAGGTTCTACAATTTGTTATGCTTATATGCAAGCGGTGGGTATAGTTAATGATCATACGGTTGACTGTTTTAGGCATGCACAGATACAAAGCAATTTAAGATAAATCAGCTATACCAGCAAGAACAAAAAGATCAGGCTGATGTTGCTAATTAAGTTGATTCGAGATCAGTAGACGTTATTAATACCCACCGTTTCTGAACAGGGATAAGCAGAATATAATTATGCGTCTTATGTGCATGATCAACAAGGTGGATGATATTCTCAAAGAGGATGATCGTTTTGAAGCTCAATTAGTGGTATTACGAAAAAATTTGATAAAACTATTGATTTACTTTGAAACCTCAGCATACTAAATGTTACAAATGTATTCAAAGCAATGAAAAAGTGCTCTCTTATAAAAACTCAAAGCAACCATTATTCCCTGCAATAGCTCTTGATTAATTGCCACGATCAAATAGTTTGAAGTGATATTTTTTTAGAGAAGACAGACGGGTAAATATAATGCAGGCACTGCCCTTCATAGGTTTGTGCTCCCATGTATATTCTCAAACTTTCATTAATTACCAGATATTACCATTCTGATCAAAAAAAATATTCTAGCGAGAGCGACTGAAGGATTGACATTCCCCTACAAATTGATTTAAAGTGACTACCTCGTAACAAGTACTTTTAGACAAAGTGCATGGAAAATACGTAACAAATTCGTAATAAAATCAAATCGGAGTACGTAACATGGCAACACCATTAATCCAGATGGCGATCGACGCATTAGATTTCGACGCCTCAATCGCATTAGCAGAAGAAGTAGCCCCTTATGTTGATATTTTTGAAATTGGCACCCCATGTATTAAACACAATGGTGTACCTTTAGTAGAAGAGCTAAGAGCAAGGTTTCCTGACAAACTACTTTTAGTTGACTTAAAAACAATGGATGCAGGCGAATACGAATCCACACCATTCTACGCAGCAGGTGCAGACATCTGTACTGTACTCGGTGTATCAGGTCTAGCGACATGCACAGGCGTAATTAAAGCAGCCAAAGCACACGGAGCAGAAGCACAAATTGACCTAATCAATGTAGCTGACAAAGCAGACTGTGCTACTGCCACAGTAGAGGCAGGTGCACAAGTTATAGGCATACACACAGGCTTAGATGCACAAGCGGCAGGTGAAACACCATTCAATGACTTAGCAGAAATCTTGGGATTAGGCTTGGATGTTCGCATCTCAATTGCAGGTGGCATCAACCAAACCACAGTACAAGACGTAGTACGTGCAGGCGCAAACATCATTGTAGTTGGTGCAGCCATCTACGGTGCGCCATCACCTGCGGAAGCGGCCAGTGAAATCAGAGAACTTGTAGAAGCCGCCGTTTAAAAAAGGAAACACATGCATCAACAACACATTCTGGATAAAATCACCAGCATACTAACAGCTACCGACGACGGCTACGATGAAAAACTGACCGCCATGCTAGACAACGCAAAGCGGATATTCATCTCTGGCGCTGGACGCTCAAAACTGGTGGGAAATTTCTTTGCAATGCGGCTGGTGCATAGTGGCTATGATGTCAGTGTGGTAGGAGAAGTAGTCACCCCTAGCATAAAAACGGGTGACCTACTAATCATCATCTCTGGATCAGGAGAAACAGAACAACTGATCGCCTTCACCAACAGCGCCAAAAAACACGGTGCAGAGATCATGCTTATCTCATCCAAAGCAGAATCCACCATCGGAGCACTAGCCGATGGTGTTTTCCAAATAGGCAGTGATGAACTCTATGGAAAAGTACCAGGCATGCCCATGGGCACCGTCTTCGAACTATCCACACTGGTTTTTCTGGAAGCCACCGTCTCGCACATTATGGCAGACAAAGGCATCGCCGAAGAAGAGATGAAACAAAGACACGCCAACTTGGAATAATGAAAGCAAGCGAAGCAAAGCTGAAACGGAATAACACCGAAACAGAACGCAAGCAAGCCAACAGAAAAACGCTATTCTCGGAATACATCGATAAACCCTAGAAATAGCCAACGCCATAATCTAGGAAAAATACACAGTCAAAAACAGCATAAGCCGCGAAGACTGGAAACACCTAAAATAACCCGCACAAAGCGAAAGAACAGCCCTCAAAATCGATAAAGAGAGAAATAACAAACCTCTTCTTTAAAAAAAGTATCGACAGCGAAAATATACTGCTCATCGCCAGAATGCATAAAATAAAGAAGGAGAAGAATTCATGTCTTCACGTCGCAACCTAGCAAATGCAATCCGTGCCTTATCCATGGATGCCGTACAAAAAGCAAAATCAGGACACCCAGGAGCTCCTATGGGCATGGCAGATATTGCCGAAGTCCTCTGGAATGACCACATGAAACACAACCCGACCAGTCCTACTTGGGCCGATCGCGACCGTTTCGTGCTCTCCAATGGCCACGGCTCCATGCTAATCTACTCAGTGCTGCACCTAACAGGCTACGACCTCGCCATGGAACAGCTCTCCTCCTTTAGACAACTGCACTCACAATGTGCAGGACATCCAGAATACGGCTATGCACCTGGTATAGAAACCACCACAGGCCCACTAGGTCAAGGTATCACCAACGGTGTAGGTTTCGCTCTGGCAGAAAAGCTCATGGCAGACCAATTCAACAAACCCGGACATAATATCGTTGACCACAACACCTACGTATTCCTAGGTGACGGTTGCTTAATGGAAGGCATATCCCATGAGGCATGCTCACTGGCAGGCACATGGGGACTAGGCAACCTCATCGCCTTCTGGGACGATAACAATATCTCCATTGATGGACACATCGACGGCTGGTACACAGACGACACAGTAAAACGCTTTGAAGCCTACGGCTGGCATGTACTATCCGTAGACGGACACGATCCAGACGCCATCAATGCAGCCATAAAAGCCGCGAAAAAAGTAAAAGACCGACCCTCAATGATCTGCTGTAAAACTATCATTGGCTTTGGCTCACCCAACAAAAGTGGTAGCCACGACTGTCATGGTGCAGCACTGGGTGAGGAAGAAGTCGCATTAACAAGAAAAGAACTCAACTGGCCACACCCCCCATTCGTCATACCCGACGAAGTCTATGCTGGTTGGGACGCAAAGGACAAAGGTGCCAAAGCAGAAAAAGAATGGAACACACGATTCGATGCCTATGCCAAAGAATATCCAGATCTCGCCGCAGAATTCAATCGCCGCATGGCTGGAGAACTGCCAGCAAACTGGAATGAAGCCGCAGCAGCATTAATCGCAGACACCAACAGTGCAGCAGCAAACTTGGCCAGCCGTCAAGCCTCACAAAAATGTATCGCAGGACTCGCGCCTACATTACCTGAATTCTTAGGCGGATCAGCCGACTTAACAGGCTCAAACCTGACTAGCTGTGCAGACTTCAAACACGTCAGTGGCAAAGAAATGGGTAATTACATTTCCTACGGTGTTAGAGAATTTGGCATGTACGCCATCATAAACGGCATGACCCTACACGGAGGCTTACTTCCTTTCGGTGGCACTTTCCACATGTTCACAGACTATGCCAAAAGTGCATTGAGAATGGCCGCTCTGATGAAAATCAGAACCATATCTGTATTGACACACGACTCCATAGGTCAGGGCGAAGACGGACCCACGCATCAACCGGTAGAAAATACCAGTGCCATGCGACTTATTCCAAACATGACCGTATGGCGCCCAGCCGACAGCACAGAAACAGCCGTAGCTTGGACAAAAGCTATCGAACGTATGGACGGTCCCACCGCCTTAGTCTTAAGTAGACAAGGTCTGCCGTTCATTGCACGGACAGACAAGCAAATTGCCGCGATCAGCAAAGGTGGCTATGTCATCTCAGAAGCAAACGGAGCAACCGTCATTCTAATCGCCACAGGCTCAGAAGTTAACCTAGCGATTAAATCACAAGCGGAACTGGCAAACCAAGGCATCAAAGCAAGAGTGGTCTCCATGCCATCAACACAAGTATTTGATGCACAAGATCAGGCTTATAAAGAAAGCATATTGACACCAGGTGTTAAGCGTGTTGCTATAGAAGCAGGAGTCACAGACTACTGGCGTAAATATGTTGGTTTAGAAGGTGACGTTGTCGGCATAGACACCTTTGGCGAATCAGCACCGGGCGGTGTTGTTTTAGAACACTTCGGCTTTACGGTTGAAAATGTGGTTAACATTGTAAAAGGTGTTTTATAATCTGGAGTAAATTGTTTTTTAACAGTTTGTTGTTAGCCCATTCATTTTAGAATGGGTTAACAAACTCATAAAAATAATAATAGCTAATTTAGTTATTTACAAAAAAGAGTATATCGGGGAGTCTAAACGTGAAGGTGAGTAATTTAACAAATGGTTTACTGGTTTCGTTATTGTTTTCAGTAACCGCAGTTGAGGCCGAAAGCAAATATCCAGCTACAGATTTTCAACCAAAAGTTGTTTATCAGGATTCGAATTATAAGCATAGCGGATCGTCTTCTGCTTCTAGCCCATCTTCGAAATCAAGTCGTAAAATTAGCGTAGCTGATGCAAATTATCCAGCGGCAAATTTTCAACCAGAAGTTTTATATCAAGCTAAAGGGTATAAACATACCAAAGGAAGTGTATCAAACTCATCTGCAAGTTCTTCTGACTCAAGTGCAGTAGAAAGTAGTGAGAGTGCCGAAGAGGATTCTTCAAATATATTGCTTGGCTTGATGTTAGTTGCAGTGGCAGGTTTTCTTTTTTATAAAAAAGGAAACCAATCTACGCCTGCCAAAAGAAAGGCAAGTGGTCGGAAAATTGTTGCAAGTAATAATTCAGAAAATGCCAGTGGTGTTGCCAAATACTTGGAAAGTAGAGCAGGACCTTTAGTTAGTGGTGTTGCTAAATACTTAGAAGGGCGAGAAAGTGTTGCTTCTAGCAGTGTAGCTAAATATTTAGCAAAACAAAAAGTTTCAGCGAGAATTGCAGAAGCTGAAAATGCATCAGGTGTTGAGAAATATCTAAGGGATAGAAGTTAATTCCGGCAAGATGTTTTGCCAATAAGGAAACTAACATGCAAGTAAGCAGATAAACTTATTAGATTATAGCAAGGTAGTCTGTTTTTTTTACAAAGGAAGGAAGCCGTTGAAAAAACAAGTCAAGTACTGAAAAATGCTTGAGAAATAGAATATTAAAACACTCTTAATATTCCCTTTAGATCCTAAGCCTTCATTGGCAATGAAATGCACATGAATGTGTGTTCGCATTGATGGTTCTTGGATGTCAATATACATATTGGATCAAAATATCGGAAGTATATTTTGATCCAACATATCAAAAGTTTATTTTTCATTATAAGAAGAGGTACATAACTATGGCTAATTTATTAGACCAACTAAAAAAAGTAACTATTCCTGTAGCAGATACGGGTGACATTGCTGCGATTCAAAAATTCACTCCTCGTGATGCAACGACCAATCCTTCATTGATAACAATAGCTGCTCAAATGCCAGAATACCAAGATATCGTAGATGATACCTTGAAAGGTGCAATTGAATCGTTAGGGAGTGATGCTACAGAAGCAGATGTTGTTACATTAGCATTCGATAGATTAGCAGTTTCTTTTGGTCTTAAAATTCTAGAAATCATTCCAGGTCGTGTTTCAACAGAAGTAGATGCACGTTTATCGTTTGATACAAAAGCAACAGTGACAAAAGGTCGTGAAATTATTGCTCAATATAAAGCGGCGGGTATTTCTAAAGATAGAATTTTGATTAAAATCGCTTCAACTTGGGAAGGTATTCAAGCAGCGGCTATTTTAGAGAAAGAAGGTATTTCTTGTAACCTGACTTTATTATTTGGCATACACCAGGCAATTGCTTGTGCTGAAAACAATATTACTTTGATTTCTCCATTTGTAGGACGTATTCTTGATTGGTATAAGAAAGATACAGGACGTGATTCTTATGAGGCAGTTGAAGACCCAGGTGTGGTTTCAGTGACAGAAATTTATAACTATTACAAAAAATTTGGATTTAAAACTGAGGTTATGGGTGCAAGTTTCCGTAATTTAGGTGAAATTACAGAATTAGCCGGTAGTGATTTATTAACTATTTCTCCTGCATTGTTAGCTGAGTTACAAGCAACAGAAGGCGAGTTGCCACGTAAACTAGATCCAGTAAAAGCGGCAACGATGAATATTAAAAAAATTAGCGTAGACAAAGCGACTTTTGAGAAAATGCATGCTGAAAATCGTATGGCTACAGACAAATTAGCTGAAGGTATTGCTGGGTTTGAAAAAGCATTAGTAGAGTTAGAAGCCTTACTTGCTTCACGTTTATCTAAGATTACTGCAGAAGCTTAATATATTATTAGCTGATATGACGAAGGTGTTATATCAGCTATTTAATGTCCTCTAAATAAATTGAATGCAAGAGTATTCAATTAAAAAACAATAGACTTAAAATATGTCACAAAAAATATTAGATGTAGTCAAACCAGGTGTTATCTCTGGTGATGATGTTCAAAATGTTTTTGCTATTTGCAAAAAAAATAGCTTTGCATTACCTGGTGTAAACTGTATCAATACAGATTCAATCAATGGTGCGATTGAAGCGGCTGCTAAAGTACGATCGCCTGTTATTATTCAGTTTTCAAATGGCGGATCTGCATTTGTTGCTGGGAAAGGTCTTAAGCTTGAGGGTCAAGGTAATGCTATTATAGGTGCAATAGCGGGTGCTAAACATGTACATACTGTTGCTGAAGCTTATGGTGTACCCGTTATTCTTCATACAGACCATTGTGCTAAAAAATTATTACCTTGGATAGACGGCTTATTAGATGCTGGCGAAAAATTCTTTGCAGAAACAGGTAAGCCATTATTTAGCTCTCACATGCTAGATTTATCAGAAGAAAGTTTGGAAGAAAATATTGAGACTTGTGGTAAATATTTAAAGCGTATGTCTAAAATGGGTATGACTTTGGAAATTGAATTGGGTGTAACTGGTGGTGAAGAAGATGGAGTAGATAACTCTGATTTAGATGCTTCTTTGTTATACACGCAACCTGAAGAAGTAGCTTATGCTTATGAAGAACTAAGTAAAATCAGTCCTCGTTTTACCATTGCTGCTTCTTTCGGTAATGTACATGGCGTTTATAAGCCAGGGAATGTAAAACTAACACCAACAATTTTACGTGATTCTCAAAAATATGTTTCTGAGAAATATAATGTTGCAGCAAATGAACTTACATTTGTTTTCCATGGTGGTTCAGGTTCATCGGAAGCTGAAATTAAAGAGTCAATCAGCTATGGTGTAGTAAAAATGAACATTGATACCGATACTCAATGGGCGACTTGGGAAGGTGTTATGAATTATTACAAAAAGAATGAAGCTTACCTTCAAGGTCAAATTGGTAATCCAAGTGGCGAAGATAGTCCTAATAAGAAATTTTATGACCCGCGTGTATGGCAACGTGCAGGTGAAGTGGCTATGGCAACACGTTTAGAACAAGCTTTTGCTGATCTGAACGCAGTTAACACTTTATAAAAAGTTTAACTTAAAAAAAACTAAAAAGGTCGATACTAATTCTGTATCGGCCTTTTTTATGTGTTACTGAAAAACTGTTAGCGAGTAATGACTTTATCACCGTCACCAATCAACACAACATCGGCATCCCTTAAAGCAAATAAACCGACAGTAACAACACCAGGAATATTATTAATAACACGTTCCATTTCCATGGGGTCTCTGATATACAGATTATGTATATCAATAATTTCACAGCCATTATCTGAAATAAAATTTTCTCTCCATACCGATTGACCACCCATTTTTTTCATTTCACCCGCAACAAATTTGCGTGACATAGGTATCACTTCGATAGGCAAGGGAAAACCACCAAGCACATCAACAGTTTTTGACGAGTCTACAATACAAACAAACTTGTCACTGGCTCCTGCAATGATTTTTTCGCGTGTTAATGCACCTCCACCGCCTTTAATAAGCTTTTTCTTAGGGTCAACTTCATCGGCACCGTCAATATAAACTTCAACATTATTGACTTCATTTAGGTCAAGCACTTTAATACCAACGCTTTCCAAGCGTCTAGTGGTATCAATAGAGCTAGAAATAGCAGCATCAATAGACGATGTATAATCAGCAAGCATTTCAATAAAGAAATTTACGGTAGAGCCTGTACCCACGCCAATTACAGGTACATTCTTAATATATTCAATTGCTGAACGGGCTACTTGTTTTTTTAATTCATCTTGTGTCATAGGATTTTTAATATGTATAAGAGGCCTCATAACTCATAAACAGATAAAAAAGGCTAGAAGTTTTCCCTCTTTCAGCCAAAATAACGCGCAATAGCTCACTATTACACTTGTATTTTGACTAAAACCTGAAAAATTCTATCACTTTTTCATCCAGTCCAGAGTTATGCTGAGGTTTCTATAAGTAAAGAAATGAGAAAACTGTATTTCTATATTTATGAAAATTAAATATAGAATTCATAAGCTTAAATAATAACCGATATAAAATTATATTTCAGCTAAATTTATCTTGAGATACAGTTAGATTAAAATCTATATAATAGAATGTAGATTTTGAATTACTTAAAACTTATGGATAATTTTTCTTTCCCCCCTGACTATGAAGTTGAATCTTTAAAAGTTCCTCCTCATTCTATTCAAGCAGAGCAGTCTGTCTTAGGTGGCTTATTACTAGCTAACCAAGCATGGGATTCAGTAGCGGATAAAGTTTATGAAAATGATTTTTATCGAAAAGATCATCGTTTGATTTTCAATACCATTGAGAAATTAGCAGAAAAACAAGAACCCTTTGATGTAATTACTTTATCGGAGTCATTAGATTCTACTGATGATTTACAAGCAGTGGGTGGGCTTGCTTATCTAGCAATGTTAGCTAAGGATACCCCAAGTGCTGCCAATATTGTGGCTTATGCCAATATTGTTAGAGATCGTTCTATTCTAAGACAATTGATCCATGTGGGGACTGATATTTCAGATTCTGCATTTAACACTGAAGGCAGGGAAACTGCTGATTTATTAGAAAATGCTGAACGGCAAGTTTTTAAAATCGCAGAGCAACGACAACGAGGACAGAATGAAGGATTTAGACCCATAAAAAACTTGTTGGCTTCTGCGGTTGATAAAATTGAAACCCTATATGAGCAGGACGGTAATATTACAGGGGCAAGTACGGGTTTTACCGACTTTGATAATTTAACTTCTGGTTTACAGCCGGCAGATCTAATAATTATTGCCGGTCGTCCATCAATGGGTAAAACAACCATTGCTATGAATATTGCTGAAAATATTGCTATTAAGGGGGACAAACCCGTCGCAGTGTTTAGTATGGAAATGCCTGGTGATTCATTAGCGATGAGAATGATGTCTTCTCTAGGGAGAATCGATCAAAATAGAGTAAGAACGGGTAAGTTAGAAGATGATGAATGGCCAAGATTGACTTCAGCCATAAATATGCTGGCTGAAACTAAATTATTTATTGATGACACAGCTGCTTTGACCCCCACTGAAGTCAGAGCAAGGGCTCGTCGCTTAACCCGAGAACATGGACAACTGGGTGTTATTGTTTTGGATTATTTACAATTGATGCAATCACCATCCAGTGGTGAAAGTCGTGTACAACAAATTTCTGATATTTCTCGTGGGTTAAAGGCTTTGGCTAAGGAATTAAATGTTCCTGTAGTTGCATTATCACAGTTAAATCGTAACCTTGAGAAACGAGAAAACAAACGACCTGTTATGTCAGATTTACGAGAATCTGGAGCCATTGAACAAGATGCTGATTTAATTGTTTTTGTACACCGAGATGAAGTTTATAACGAAGACTCACCTGATAAAGGCATTGCCGAGATTATAATTGCCAAGCAAAGGAATGGGCCTTTGGGCACGGTTAGATTGACATTTTTAGGGCAGTTTACTCGTTTTGAGAATTTTGCTGGTGATCCTTATGTAGATGAGGATGATTAGTGTCAGCAATCACCTATGCAGTCATTGATACAACTGCAATAAAATATAATCTATCGGTTGTTACTCGCTATGCTCCAGAAAGTAAGGTTATGGCTGTTATCAAAGCAAATGCGTATGGACATGGCTTGGTAACTGTTGCAAAGGCATTAGAGAGTGTAGCTGCATTAGCTGTAGCAAGAGTTGATGAAGGAATACAATTAAGACAAGCAGGGTTTAGTCAAAGAATTACTGTTTTAGAGGGATTTATTTGTGAACAAGAATTAAATGACTTTATTAAATATGATTTAGAGGCGGTTATTCATTCACAACGTCAACTGGAAATTATAGAAAATCAGGAAGGGATGGGTAAAATTTCAATATGGTTGAAGCTTGATGTTGGGATGAATAGGCTGGGGTTTGATATTAAGTCCTATCACACCGCCTATCAAAGGCTATGGCAATGCCTTAGTGTCAACAAACCATTTGGTTTGATGACACATCTTTCTAATGCAGATGATAGCAATGAAGAAACCACCTTAAAGCAAATAGCAATGTTTAAGGAAATTGTTAATACCCTCGATGGAGAGCAAAGTATTGCAAATTCAGCAGCAATTCTTGCTTGTCCTAATTCATTAGCAGACTGGGTGCGTCCAGGTATTATGTTATATGGTGTTTCACCTTTTGCTGGGGATAAGAAATCAGAATTGAAGCCTGTAATGAGTTTACATTCTAAAATAATAGCCATTAAACATATTAACTCTGGTGAAGCTGTCGGTTATTCAGGAACATGGATAAGTAAAGAAAGCACCAAGCTTGGTGTGGTAGCGATAGGATATGGTGATGGTTATCCTAGACATGCAAGAAATGGAACCCCCGTATTAGTTAATGGAATAAGAGTCCCCTTAGTAGGTCGAGTTTCAATGGATATGATAACAATTGATTTGACTGATCTGACGCAGGTAGAAGTTGGTGATCCAGTTACCTTATGGGGGCAAGGCTTGTTAGTTGAAGAAATTGCTAAATATGCTGACACTATTCCATATACTCTTATATGTGGCATTACTCAGCGCGTTGATATTAGAATTATTTGCTGAAAAAGTATGGCTAAAAAACAATCCACAGCTTATGTTTGTACAGAATGTGGTGCTGATTCGCCACGTTGGGCGGGTCAATGTACAGCATGTGGTGAATGGAATGTCATCAAAGAGATTCGTTTGGGATCTACTAAAAAAAACAAAGTCAATTTATCAGGTTATGCTGCTGGAAATTCTGAGATTAGGCTGTTATCCCATGTAGATTTGACGCAAGCAGAAAGGATTTCTACTGGATATGCTGAATTTGACCGTGTCCTTGGTGGTGGGATTGTTAATGGCAGTGTAGTTTTGATAGGCGGCGCACCTGGAGCAGGTAAAAGCACACTTCTATTACAGACTATTGCAAGTGCAGCAGCAAAAGGATTATCCGTATTATATGTTTCAGGTGAAGAATCTCTGCAACAGATAGCAGAACGAGCACACAGACTAGGATTAAATAGTCACTCAATAAAAATGTTAGCTGAAACGTCAGTACAAAAGATTTGTGATTGTTTAGAAATTGAGAAGCCAGCATTATTGATTATTGACTCTATTCAAGTGATGTATTCAATAGATTCTGAAAGTGCGCCGGGTTCTGTTTCTCAAGTTAGAGAAGCGGCTAGTTACCTTGCCCAATATGCAAAAAAAAATAATACCTCCATTTTTATGGTGGGGCATGTGACTAAAGACCAATCTTTAGCAGGGCCAATGACATTGAGCCATATTGTTGATGTGCAAGTGATTTTATCATCAACGGATGATTCACGGTATCGAGTTATGCGCTCTGATAAAAATCGTTTTGGCAGTGTTGGTGAGCTGGGTTTTTTTTCTATGACCGCCAATGGACTTAAGGAGGTTAAAAACCCTTCTGCTATGTTTCTATCACGATCAGATAAACCGAGTTCTGGGAGTGTTGTTACCGTTTTATGGGAAGGTACTCGACCTTTATTGGTTGAAATACAAGCCTTGGTAACGGAAAGTCAGTATGGAAACCCTCGGCGTTTAGCGGTAGGTTTAGATCAAAATAGATTGGCTATGTTGTTAGCTGTATTAACACGTCATGCGGGTATAATGACCTCGAATGATGAGATTTATGCCAATGTAGTGGGGGGTATAAAAGTCACAGAGACAGCTTCAGATTTAGGGATTATTGTTGGCATTGTCTCCAGTTTGAAAGATAAAATTATTCCTGCTGATGTGGTTTTTTTTGGGGAAATAGGATTGAATGGTGAGGTGCGACCAGTTGCAAATGGGTTTGCAAGGTTAAATGAAGCTGCAAAACATGGTTTTAAAAGAGCCGTTATCCCAAAAGGAAATGCACCAAAAGTAAGCCCTAAAAATATAGAAATTAATGCCGTATCAACAGTGCTTGAAGCATTAGCCGTTCTTTAAATCCTCAGCCCTAAGAACCTATTCAAATTTTTGTGTTCCTCTGCACACAGAACGCATAGTTTGCATTCTTAGATACGCTATTTTTCAGGATAAAATTTGACTACTTTAATAGCATTTTCATCAGATTTTATTATTTCAAGACGATAGCCGTGTAATTTAAGACTGGTGCCTGCTTTAGGGATGGTTTCCATATATTCAATAATGAGACCATTCAATGTTTTGGGACCTTCGATGGGTAATGCCCATTGAGTAATACGATTAAGATCTCGGACAGTGACACTACCGTCAACTATATAGCTACCATCTTTTTCTATATTAACATCTACATCCTCAGCAATAAGCTCTCCAACAATAACCTGAAGTAGATCATCAAGAGTAACTAATCCTTGTACATCACCGTATTCATCAATCACTAAACCCACACGAAGTTTTTCTGCCTTAAAGTTTTGTATTTGTTTGTGTAGCGGAGTACTTTCAGGAATAAAAAAAGGCTTGTCGAGATTGTCAGTAATACTTTGTTTATCAAAGCCTGATTGATTAATGAGTGAAAGAATGGATCTTAAATGCAAAAAGCCAATGACCCGATCAATACTTTTCTTGTAAACAGGCAATATCGTATGAGGGCTAGTTTGTAGTTGTTTGATAACGGATTTTAAAGGCGACTCTAGGTCAAGCCCTATGATTTCATTCCGAGGAGTCATAATATCTTCAATAGATGCCGACTCAAGATCTAAAATCCCCAACAACATGTTTTGGTATCTTGCAGGCATTAAATCTTTTGTATCAGAGACAATGCTTTTTAATTCATCTTTATTGAGTGTGCTTTGTTTATGCTTGGCAGCATTAATACCAATAATTCTTAATAAAAGATTGGAAATCAGGTTAACTGTCCAGACAAAGGGATAAAGCAACTTTAATAGGGGTGTATAAATCCAGGCGGCAGGGTATGCCAATATTTCAGGTTTAATGGCGGCTAAAGTTTTAGGTGTCACTTCCGAAAAAATTAAAACAGCGAGTGTCAATAACGCTGTAGAGGCAAGAATTGCTTGTTCACCGCCCAAACGAATGGCAATAATAGTCGCCAAAGATGAGGCCATAATGTTGACAAAATTATTACCTAAAAGAATCAGCCCCATTAGTCGGTCGGGACGTTGTAATAATTTGAAAGCTTTTATGGCTCCTTTATGTTTTTGTTTTACCAAATGTTGTAAGCGATAACGATTAAGTGTCATTAACGCGGTTTCAGAACCGGAAAAAAAAGCAGAAAGTAGTAATAGTACGGCAAGTATAGAAAACAGTATACTGAAAGGAATGTTGTTCAAGAAAGGAACTCATTTTTTATTAAACAGGCCTCTAGTGTCTATGTTGAAAAAAATTTGTCAAGTATTGATCCTGTTTTTTTTAAAAATAAAAAAAATGTTATATGAATCAATGCCTCAATATTAAAAAAAATTACAAGATATTAAAAAACTGATTCTTTGACAACAGTGAAGTCATTGCACCGCTAGAAATAGAAGATGACAGGGGTGGATGGCTCGTCAATTAATAGTGGTGGTGCGTTTATGAGTCGAATGCACCATACTGATGTAAGCAATGGCTATCCGCATATTATGAAATTTCCGATAATAAAGAATCTATCATGTTTTGTGCTTGGTACAGATAGCTTTCACCAAACAAATTAAGATGATTCAGGATGTGATATAAATTATAAAGAGGTCTGCGAAGAGAGTAGTCAACATGCAGGGGATAGACTTCATTATAAGCGCTATAAAAACTGGCATTAAAACTGCCAAATAGCTCAGTCATGGCAATGTCTGTTTCTCTATCGCCGTAATAACAAGCGGGGTCATAAATGACGGCTTCACCCTGGTCCGTTGTTGCCACATTACCTGACCATAAGTCACCATGCAACAAAGAAGGTTGAGGGCTATACGCTGTAAAAAAATTAATTAATGATTCGGCTAAATTATACCCAGATTGAATGAGCTTTTCATCATAACCATTGTTAGCGGCAAGAGACAATTGAAAACCCAGTCGATTTTTAGCCCAAAAACTAGGCCAGTCATTGGATGCGTTATTCATTTGTCGAGTAGAACCAATAGTATTGTCCATTGACCAGCCGAAAAACGCTTGCTTTATTTTGTGTAACTGAGCCAATTGTTGACCCATTATTTGCTGGGCTTTGTCTGTTGCTGATGCCAGTGACAGTTTTTCTAAAACGATAAAAGCATGGCTATCTGTTACCCCATAAACTATCGGTTCTGGTACTTTTATTGTTTTTGTCTGCGCTAATTCTTCAAGCCCCAAAAACTCAGCTTCAAACATGGGCAGTAATTGAAGTTGATTTAATTTTACAAAATAACTTTTGTTATCACTCTGTATGCTATAGGCAGTATTAATACAACCACCAGAAACGGCTTGTATTGAGCGTATTGAAAAAGATTGATGTGTTACTTGTTCAATTTGTGTGCCAATTTTCTGCCAGTTTTTATTATTTGTCATTATCTTATTTGCCTTATATTTTTTAGCTTGGGTTGCTGTCTGTTTATCTTAGGAAGTGAATTTGATGCATATAGTTTCCCGTATTGGGTAAACTTCATACCGACTACCCTGCTATTGCTAAGAATACTTTTGCAACAATTAATTATTCCTAGGCGCTTAATATACAGTTATACTCGAATAGAATAAAACCCAAATATCAGGTGAGGAATGATAGAAAAAATCGCCAGCAAAGCGGTACTGATTTATCCAGAATTTGATACTCATGATACATTCTGGAGCTATGCCAGTAGCTTAAAAATGTATGCACCCTTGGGTGAATTTGGTTTGCCAAAACGATTATTGCCACCTTTAGGTTTAATGGGGTTATACAATCACCTAAAACCTTATTATGATGAAATTTATCTGCTTGATAAGAATGTAAATCCAACTTCATTGAGTGACTTGGTAATGGATGCTGAACATGTTTTTATTGGTGGCATGTTGGCACAAGAACAGAGTTTGATTAAATTGGCTGTTACCTTAAAAAAAATGGGTAAACTGGTTATTGCGGGTGGCACAGCCATTACTCCTGACTCTGCTTTAGTGACCATTGCTGACCATTTGTTTGAAAATGAAGTAGAAGGAGTAATTGATGCGTTTTTGCAGGACTTAAAACAAGGCACTGCGAAAAAATATTACAAAGGGAATATTGTTGATGCTGAACATTTCTTGCAACCAGACTACTCGTCTATTAACATGCAAAACTATGTGCATATGGCAGTACAAATTAGTCGCGGTTGTCCTGAGAGTTGTGAGTTTTGTGACATCCCTTCACGTTTTGGTAAAGCCTATCGGGTAACGCTCTGGCAACATACCGAGCAGTCATTTCGACAAATGAAAGCTTTAGGCTGGACAGGGCAAGTGTTTATTGTCGATGACAATTTTATTGCTAACCCTAGAAAAGCCTTGGATGTTCTTAAAAATCTCTACAAAATCGGTGAAAATATTGGCTATCACCATCCAAAATATACCGAATTAACTTTGCGATTAGCAGATGATTCGCCCATCATGGCTGAGCTAAGAAAATGGTTTCATCAATGTAATTTTATTAATGGTTTTTATGGCGTAGAAACACCCAACGAAGCCTCTTTACTGGAAACAAAAAAGAAGCAGAATCTACGAGGTGAAAAAACCCTAGTGGATAAATTAAACTTTATTTCGCAGCACACAGGCGCAGGTGTGATGATGGGAATGATCTATGGTTTTGATAACGATACCGATGAAACGGTAGATGAATTTATTGCCTTTGTTAATGCCAGTAATGCACCTGTTGTAATGGCAGGCCTATTAAATGCATTGCCATATACAGGATTAATGCGCCGTATGGAAAAACAGGGTCGATTGCTTAAAGCCAGTAGTGGCAATAACTCAGATGGTATTATTAACTTCATCCCCTATCATTTTTCTGTTAAACAAGCCGAGCAAAATTATCTGCTGATCCTTGATGGTATTTATCACCCTAAAGCATATTTTGATCGAGTCATGAGACACTTGCAGTTGATTGATCCAAACTTACAAAGTCAATATCGACAAGGCAATGAAAAACTGATCTATCTGCTTAAAATATTGAGCAAAAATAATGCCCTGAGTTACTGGCAGTATTTACCCAAAGCACTGTTGATTGCGACAAAACGGTGTTGGAATAATAAACTGGGTTTTGTAGTATTAGTGGCAGAGTATTTTTCTTTATGTGGGCAATATACGCATTTTAAACATCAAGTTAAGATGCAAAAACAAAAAATATCACAACGAAACTATAGCAAATATCAGCAACTTTCATGGCAACAAATAGAAAACTCAGTAGTAAAGCAAAAAGAAATACAAGCATTAATGAGCCATAGTGTAAGCAGATGACAAAATATTACATAGGTTTGTCTATTAGCTATCATGACCCTGCTTTAGCCATTCTTAATACGCAAGGCAATATTTTATTTGCTGAAGCAACAGAGCGATATATGCAAAATAAACGCGCCTTAAATTGTGAGGCAGACCCTTTATTGTGGGTGCAAGATTTATTAAAGCAATATTGCCCAAACCCCACAGAAATTGTTATTGCCATTAACTGGCGAAAGAAACGACCTAGTTATGAGAATGTAGTGGCAGCCTTGGGCTGTTTAAGTGCCTCCGGCTTAATGAAAAAAGGCATCAAAAAATTACGCTCACCGCTGAATAATTATCAGTTACACCACATGATTGCCTGTCAACGTAATAAAATTCAAAGTGCAGGTGTCAATCTGATGCGTATTATTGCCGAATATTATCCGCAATGTTCTGTAGCATTCAAAGATTATGACCATCATTTAACCCACGCATCTGTCGCTTGTTACAGCAGTCCCTTTGCTGAATCGGCGTGTGCGGTGATTGATTCTTTTGGTGAAAAGGGTTCAATGGCTTTTTACCATTTTAAAGACAATCAATTGCAACGTCTTTATGTAACCAAAGGCACTGGCAGTATCGGCTTTTATTATATGAAAATCACTGAACTCTGTGGTTTTGACTGGTTAAAAGGGGAAGAATGGAAAGTCATGGGGCTGGCTGCTTATGGCAAACTCAATCCTGAATTTTATCAATGCTTAAAACAAACCATTTCTGTCGATGGCTTTAAATGTCAGCATCATTGCAAAAACTTATTTGCCAAAATAGATACACTGAAAAAGTTTAAACAGCATAATTCAGACAATATCGAACAAGCCGCTGATCTAGCCTTTACTGGACAATACTTTTTTGCTGAATTAATGACAGATTTATTGCAACATTTACAGCAAATCACGGGCTGCAAAAATTTGGCATTTGCTGGCGGTTGTGCGTTAAATTCAGCCTATAACGGACAAATCACACAACGAACGGGTTTTCAGCAAGTTTTTATTCCATCTGCTCCCGCTGATGATGGCACAGCTTTAGGCGCGGCTTATTTAGCTTTACATGCTAATAAGCCCAAAGTGTTAGCAAAACCGAGCAATGCATCATGGGCTTCACCCTATTTAGGTTCAATTATTTCAGATCAAGCTGTACAGCAATTAATTCAATACAACAAAGCATTGACTATTCAACATTTGCCTAACAGTATTTGCGAAAAAACTGCCAAATTATTAAGCCAAGGGAAATTAGTGGGATGGATACAAGGAAGAGCAGAGTTTGGCCCTAGGGCCTTGGGTAATCGCTCTATTTTGGCAGACCCCAGACAAGCAGAAACAAAAGACCGAATCAATCAAAGGATAAAATTCAGAGAGCAATTTCGCCCCTTTGCACCTTCTATTTTGCATGAACATGCTGACCAGTATTTTGAACAGTATCAGCAATCTCCCTATATGGATAAAACACTCATTATTAAAGCTGCAATGCAAAAAAAAATCGCCGCAGTTTGTCATGCCGACGGCACTGGACGTTTGCAAACCGTTAAACAAGCGTGGAATCCACGTTTTTATCAATTAATAAATCATTTTTATCAACACACACAGATTCCCATATTGCTAAACACCAGCTTTAATATAATGGGAAAACCACTGGTTCATTCTTTAGAAGATGCCCTTTCTGTATTTTTAACAACAGGATTGGATGTATTGGTGATTAACGACTATTTAATAGGTAAAACTGATGAATAAAATAGTTGAAATTGCACAATTGGGTGATCCCGTTTTAAGGCAGCAAGCACAAAAAGTAGAAGATGTAACATCACCTGACATGGTAGAGATAATGGATAGTATGCTACAGACATTATCAGAAACCAATGGCGTAGGTCTTGCTGCCCCGCAAATATCCATATCACTCCGTATTGTAATTATTGCCTCCAGACCTTCAAAACGCTATCCATTAGCTCCAAAAATGGAGCCAGTAATCATGTTTAATCCTGAGTTTGAAATTTTATCAGAGGCAACACATAAGGATTGGGAAGGCTGTTTGAGTATTCCCGGCATTAGAGCGTTAGTCCCCAGATATAGCAAGATAAAAATAGCCTACACCGACCGCCAAGGAAATGCACAAAAATTAATTGCCGATGATTTTATTGCCCGTATTTTTCAGCACGAGTACGATCATCTTAATGGCTTGGTTTATTTGGACAGAGTTGAAGATAACAGAGATATTATTGCTGAATCTGAGTTTCAGGAATTGATGGCTTAAAGAAATGTCATTGTTCAAACAAATCAGCATGATTGGCACATCTTTTAAGAGGCACCCTATTTTCTGAAAATTTACTTGAATATGACAGTCCCATTTTGGTTTCCAGTTTCCTGATAAACAATGGGAAAGATATTTTTTGGGTAACACACTGTGAGTTGTCAATATTATAAAATTTTCACCTGAATCGATAGATTTAATGCTACTCCCAATTCATCTAGTAATCGTTTCATATCCTTGGTTGATGAGTGCGTACAAATATACAAAGAACCAAGTTGTTTGAAAGTTTGATATTTTGTAGGTCGCACCTTGCTGATTAAGGGAATACCAGATAATTTTTTACCTAATGTTAAAACTCTATCTAGTCCCATAATTTCCAATGCTTCAACAAATGTGTTGACGGCGGTAATACACTCTATTTGTTTCCCATCTATTGCCACAGATAGTTTAGAACGAGGTTTTTTAGCAGAATATACTTTTCTTTTTTTGTTGTTAGTTTCTTCTTATTTGAAGGGTGAAAAATTCCTTTTTTCCAGCGTTTTGATAAACCATCAATATCAAAAATAAATTCATCAATTTGTTTTAAGGAAAGTACAAGTTTATTTACTTGTGGAATGTCACCCTCCAAACTAGCTTCTGCACAGGCAATTTTTAGATCATCAACAATAAAGTTTAATGAATTAGAAAGTTCGTCAAATTTATTGGATGCAAGTATAGTCGTCTCAGTTTGCATAATATTATCCTCGTCTTAATCTTTTAGTTCGGTGTCCGACAGTAATAGTTATATTAGAATTGCTGCTTGCTATTTTATAAATGGTGGATTCGACTCATAAGTGCACCACATCTAATTTACTGGCATCAACGCCCGTGTTTTCATAAAATACCTCGTAAGGAGTTTTAAATCCCAAGCACTTTCTAGGTCTAGAATTTAACTTATGAAC
>QPIL01000103.1 GCA_003666325.1 Methylococcales symbiont of Iophon sp. n. MRB-2018 | reverse complement strand
TGGCGGTCAGCAGAGATTGTTCCAGACAATCTTACTGCATTTCCACCATCCTTGGCGGTCAGCAGAGATTGTTCCAGACAATCTTACTGCATTTCCACCATCCTTGGCGGTCAGCAGAGATTGTTCCAGACAATCTTACTGCATTTCCACCATCCTTGGCGGTCATAAGTAGAGCAATGCAGGAGCTATTGCCGAGAGGGTTTGGGTGAGGGGAAAATAAAAAAATAAATACTTTATTAATACAGGGTATGCACAATGCACATACTCTACAAGGGATTTATGTTAAATTATCATCAAAATTACGTTGAGGGCAGCTCAGCTATTTGGGTTTATGCCAAATAATGAAAAACTGAAATTTGAGTGCGCTTATAAATGAGTACCCTTATAAAATGGCATAGATCCTTTATATTTTAGTCATAAAAAAGTAATTGAATTTGCAATGTAAGATCATTTCTTTAGCTTCTAGTTTAACGACTTTACAGTCTTCGTACTTTTCTCTTCCTGGTACAAATTGTTTTTTAATAACACCATCAGCAATTGAGTATTTTATTTTTATACCTTGATCAGAGCCCATTCTACGGTCTCGTGAAATGGCTGTTATCGTGCCATCCCTACCGAAAGTCCAATCGTTGTTGATGGCTACTTTCTCTTTGTGTAACGCTGCTGCTTCATGGTGTATATTCCATTTGCCAAGAATAGGTTTATTGTCTTCTAAAAAGATAAACTCTTCTGCTGCGTAAGCTGAGGATGCCATTAGAATACCAACTATGGATAAAATTTTTATTGATGTTTTCATTGTTACAAGCTCCTGAATTAAGGGGGTCTGACTGGCAATGAGTATAGCATAAGATATACAGAGGTCTCAGCATAACCCGTGAACGGATAAAAAAGGCTAGAAGTTTTCCATCTTTCAGCCAAAATAACGTGCAATAGCTTAACTATTACACTTGTATTTTGACTAAAACCTGAAAAATTCTATCGTTTTTTTCTCATCGCCAGAGTTATGCTGAGGTCTCATACTGAGTTCGGGTGCTGATTTTAAGCTGAACAAAATGAAATAGGTGTGTTTATTGTATTCATATAAACATCTATTTCGAGAGTGTTAGCGAGGTGGTATACTCTTTCCCTTAATTTTTTAATGTTGAACAAGGATAAAGTCTATGAAGATTAGTAAAATTTGTTTTCTTTTTGCGTTGTATGTGATGAGCAATCAGGCTATTGCACTCAGTACAGGGGGTATAGGCGAGACTAAAATAATAACAGGAAATATGAAGGCTACCCCCGGTTGTAAAAATAAGGAAGTCGCCTCAAAGCAAGCGTCAACGGGGTATCGGTTTAAAAAATATTCCAAAGTTATGTGTCAGCAGATAGCTTATGGCTGGAGCTTGGTTGAAGTTCAAGACAGGGGCGAAGTGGTTTGCGAAACCTGCGAAGGAGAAGAGGGTAAAGGGGATGATAACTATCGTTGTTATGTTAAAAATGTCAAGCTACTGTGTGGGATAACCAATCGGGGCTATTAATAATCACCAGACTTCAGCATAGTTCTATTTTTTCTCAAAAAATAAGGTGGTTTTGGATACATGGTCATGCCATGTATATTGATTTTTATCAATAAATCGCGATAAAAAACCCAGTCCAAAAGATAACCAAGAAACTTGAGCCATTAAAAAGCGTATGAGGGCTTGCTTCCAGCTAATGGGGTCTCGATTAATGGTTAATACCGTGGTTTTCCACGCCCTCATGCCAAGTGTTTGACCTCCGTGTGTCCAAAACCAACCATAAAAAAGAAAGCTGATAGCTAGTAAATACAAAGGGAAAAAAAATTGTGAGGATGTAAAAGCTTCACCTTGATTGAAAGGTAAGATAATGGTGGTTGCCAGAAAAAGGGAGGCTAGCAGCAAAAATGAATCGTAAACGATGATCGCTAAATGCCGCAAAAAACTAGGGTAATGCATAAAGATCCTTCTGCTTTTTTTCTACTAGGGTTTGCTTAAATCATAGGTTTTTGAATACTGAAAATTTTTGTCCGTAATACATGCTCATGCCAATTAGATAAGACATCATTACTAGAGAAAATATAAAAGGCGGTTTGTGTAGAAGCATAATGGCTAAATCAGTGATGAAAATGCTGGTTAATAAAGGTCGGTCAATTAAACCATCTAAAATTTTTTTGTACATATAATCCCCTAAGTCAAGATATTTACTATGCTGAGGTCTCGGTATAGCTAAAAAAATAGCTAATTGAGTTTACAGCTTATCTAATTTTACTATATTCAGAAGTCGTATGTAAAAAGCTGTTTTTCTATAGCCGTATAAATTTCTTTAAGGACTCAGGATTCAAGACTCAGGACTCAGGACTCAAGACTCAAGACTCAAGACTCAAGACTCAAGACTCAGGACTCAGGACTCAGGACTCCTTGATTAGTTCTGGTGCGTGGAACGCACCCTACGGATCTAAAGACTCAAGACTCTTTGATTTTTGGTGGTTTCTTATGGTGTTAAAGTCTGGACAGCCAATTTGATGTATATTATGCAAAACAATGGTTAAATTGATTGGTTTTTGTGTGAATGATGGGGTTTTGGGGATAAGACCCCAAAGCCATGCTTGAGCAAGATTCAAGCTACTTTGGATATTGAACTAGAGAAAAAAGGGCTACAACTGGAAATAGATTAGATACTGTAAGAAACTGTTCTACAAGTAATAAATGGGGTGGATGACGGGACTTGAACCCGCGACAACCGGAATCACAATCCAGGACTCTACCAACTGAGCTACACCCACCATTGAGATTTATTACTAGAGAAATGGCACGCTTGGCAGGAGTCGAACCTGCGACCCTCGGCTTAGAAGGCCGATGCTCTATCCAGCTGAGCTACAAGCGCATAATTGGTCGGGGTAGAGGGATTCGAACCCCCGACATCCTGCTCCCAAAGCAGGCGCGCTACCAAACTGCGCTATACCCCGAACTAAACCTTCTTACCCAAGAGTCAAGAAGACACCCCAGTAAAGATGCGGAATAATACGGGTAAATTTAAAAAACGTCAATACCTAATTTTAAGAAATCGATACTAAAAAAAACCTCAGCATAGCTCATGAACGGATAAAAAAGGCTAGAAGTTTTTCATCTTTCAGCCAAAATAACGCACTATTACACTTGTATTTTGACTAAAACCTGAAAAATGCTATCATTTTTTTGTCGGTTCCAGAGTTATGCTGAGGTCTCTAAAAATTACAATTTACTCTTAGCCAGTTGATATATGTTTTTGGTTTCTTTCTCGGCACCCTCAAGAATTTGTTCTAACTCAAGCAATTTAGCATCGGCGAATGTTCTGTCTTTAATACTTGCTGTATTAATATAGATATTTAAAGCGGCACTTTTTAAGGCACTATAAGCTGACATCACAGCGACACCCGCATCACTAACAACGCCGACATACCCCTTTTCTACCGCTATCTGACTTAATTTAATGGCCTCCGCACTTGCTCTGGCACATTCAAGAGGCACCATAGTGGCTTCTTTTAATACCATCTGTATCTGTACACTTCTTTCTGCTTTTTGTTCATCGGTGTCTTTTGCTAAACCATAACAAGCCATTAATTGATCAAATACCTCTATATCAGCTTTAATCATTGCCGTTAGCTGTTCACGTAGTGCTTCTGATTTAGCAAGCAATTGCTTCATATCCTTTTCAACCTTGGCATATTTGGGCTTACCAATGGTTAAATGACACACCATACTGATTAATGCCGCCGCTTGAGCACCCATGACGGCTGCTGCACTGCCACCTCCTGGAGTTGCTTGTTTGCTAGCTAGTTCGTTTAAAAACACATCAATGGATTTATCTTTTATTTCACTCATTTTTTTCTCTAAATAATATTTATCTACTCACGTCGCCAAATTGTTCCATCGGCTACATCTTCTAACACAATACCTTGCTCTTTTAATTCATCTCGGATTTTGTCAGCGCTTGCCCAGTTTTTATTTTTTTTTGCTGCAAGGCGTTTATCAATGTGTTGTTGAATTTTTTCATCAGTATCTAAATTATATTCTTGCTCAAGGTGACTCGTTACTTTAAGCCAACGAAAACCTGCCTCAAGTGCCTTTTTTGGATTTCTTTGTAAGATACCTATAATACCTGCCAATTGGTGAAGTGTTGTAGCTAAAGAATCTATTTTGTCTTGCTTCTTATCTTTTTTAGCCGTATTCAATTCACGTACACAATCAAATAATACCGACAATGCAATGGGGGTATTAAAATCATCATCCATCGCTTCTTTAAAGCGTTGTTCATAGACTTTATCAATTGGAACATTTTTGATCTCAACATCACGTAAAGCAGTATACAGCCTTGTTAACGCACTCCCCGCATCGTCTAATTGTTGTTCTGAATAATTTAAAGGGCTTCGATAATGGCTGGTTAAAATAAAATAACGTATCACTTCTGCTGATTTATATTTCTTTAAAACCTCGCGTAATGTAAAAAAATTACCTAATGATTTAGACATTTTTTCTTCATCAATCCTGACAAAACCATTATGCATCCACAGGTTGACAAATTTTTCACCTGTTGCGCCTTCAGACTGGGCTATTTCATTTTCATGGTGTGGGAATTGCAAATCCATGCCACCACCATGTATATCAAAATGATTACCTAGGCAACAGGTTGACATAGCTGAGCATTCTATATGCCAACCAGGACGGCCATTACCCCAAGGTGATTGCCAAAAGGGTTCGTCTGGTTTTGCCATTTTCCACAACACAAAATCCATAGGATCTTTTTTTGCAGTGTCTACATCAACCCTTTCACCTGCTTGCAAATATTCTATATTTTTACCCGATAATTTTCCATAGCCTGCAAATCTGCTCACCGAATAAAAAATATCACCATTTGTCCCAATATAAGCCAGTTCTTTTTTCACCAAAGTTTCTATCATATTGATAATATCAGGCATAAATTGAGTCGCTTTAGGTTCTTGGTCAGGAGGCAAAACTGAAAGCGCACGTTCATCTTCATGCATCGCATCAATAAAACGCTCCGTTAATGGCAAAAAATCTTCACCATTTTCATTGGCGCGGTTTATTATTTTGTCATCAATATCCGTAATATTTCTAACATAGGTCAAATCGTATCCACAATATCTGAAATATCGAGCCACCGTATCAAACACGACCATGACTCGTGCATGACCTATATGGCAATAATCATAGACAGTCATGCCACAGACATAGAGCCCGACTTTACCTTTTACACGAGGTTTAAAAATTTCTTTGCTTCGCGATAAGGTGTTATATATTTTAAGCATCTTTAATTTATTTGGAGGTATTTGACTACATTATTGAGACTTCAGCATAACGCATGGACGGATAAAAAAAGGGATGGAATTTTTTAGGTTTTAGTCAAAATACCAGTGTAATAGTGCGCTATTGCATGTTATTTTGGCTGAAAGATGGAAAACTTCTAGCCTTTTTTATCCGTTCATGCGTTATGCTGAGGTCTCTTATCATTAAAAATCGTTCAATTTACCAAGATTAGGGCTTCTCTTTCAAGAAAAAAACGCATAGAATTTACCGCTTACATCAAATACTTGGATAAATTATGCGACACTTTCTTTTTACTCTGATACTTTTAATAACCTCAACCTTCTTATTTGCAATGGAAAATAAAATACTAGATACACAAAATAGAGTTAAATTAACCACTTCACTAGGTGAAATCATTATTCAGCTTAATACAGAAAAAGCACCTGTTTCCTCAGAAAACTTTATTACTTATGTAAAAGAAGGTTTTTACGATGGCACTATTTTTCATCGTGTCATTCCTGATTTTATGGCACAAGGTGGTGGTTTTGACACAGACTTTAATCAAAAAGAAGTCCATGCGCCCATTAAAAATGAAGCTAATAATGGTTTAAAAAACACCCGTGGTTCTATTGCTATGGCACGTACATCTGATCCAGACTCAGCAACAGCACAATTCTTTATCAATTATAAAAATAGTTCTTTCCTTAACTACACCAGTCCTACCGCTAATGGTTGGGGTTATGCTGTATTTGCTGAAGTCATTGAAGGCATGGATGTCGTGGATGCTATGGCTGGTAAGCCCACTGGTAATCATGGCGGACATCAGGATGTACCCAAAGAAAATATTGTGATTGAAAAAGCAGAAATGATTTAATAAAAGTAGGCTTTGCATTTTGTCCCCACTTATTATTATCTACTTTTTTAAGACTAAACTTTGAAACAAGATATAATTTTTATTTCTGACTTGCATATTTCTCTGGAAAAAACAGAAATCACCCGTCGTTTTCTTTCTTTTCTTAAAAATCAGGCGACTACAGCCAGTGCTGTTTATATTTTAGGCGATTTATTTGATGCATGGATTGGTGATGATGACAATACACCGCCTAACAAAAGAATAAAAAAACAACTTAAACAACTCACTGATGCAGGTACTCGCGTCTATCTTCAACAAGGAAACAGAGACTTTTTGCTTGGACAACGATTTTGTTCTGAAACAGGGGTTGCTTTATTAGGTGATTATGCGGTTATTGAATTATATGGCATTAAAACCTTATTGACTCATGGCGATCTACTTTGTACTGATGATATTTCTTATCAAGCCTTCAGGATAAAATCGCATAGTGACAAATGGAAAAATAATGTTTTATCAAAACCTTTATTAATGCGTTTATTAGCTGCTCGCTGGTATCGTTTTCGTAGTCATTTGCATAAAAAGAAAAAGTCCCAAGATATTATGGATGTCAATCAACAAACAGTAATTGAGGTGATGAAACAAAACCATTGTTTTCGTCTTATTCATGGCCATACACACCGCCCAGCAATCCATGATTTTTATATTGAGCAAAGCCCAGCCCAGCGTTTTGTACTTGCCGATTGGAAAAAAGACTCTGCACAATTTTTACGCTGGAATAAAGACGGTTATGTCATAGAAAACCTATGTTGATTTAAGCCATCAACGCTACAGACAAAAAACCATATTTTGTATTTATTACTGATTTGACAACGGCGATAAAAATTAAATACATCTTTCACATAATGCAAACTCAAAAATCAAGGAGTCTTTAGATCCGTAGGGTGCGTTCCACGCACCAGAACCAATCAAAAACCAAGGAGATCCGTAGGGTGCGTTCCACGCACCAGAACTAATCAAAAATCAAGAAGTCTTTAGTCTTTAGTCTTTAGTCTTTAGTCTTGAGTCTTGAGTCTTGAGTCTTGAGTCTTGAGTCTTGAGTCAATCTTATCTATTTTTGCTAATTCCTTAGGGTAAAAACAACCGCTTTTATTTCTTTAAAAGTATAAATGAGAAGCATTGCAAAATAGGATTCTCTATAATCTGGAGTTTTGCAAGAGCCTCTGTTTCTATTCATAGACTATGTTATTATGTCTGGTTACATAGCCATAGCGTAAAAGCTCAGGCTGACTTAAATTTAATTTTAGAATGGCAGATGTTTGATAATTTAACAGACCGATTAAGTGGTACCCTCAAAAACTTAAAAGGCAAGGGCAAACTAACGGAGAGCAATATTAAGGATACCTTGCGTGAAGTGAGGATGGCTTTGCTTGAAGCTGATGTTGCTTTGTCGGTAGTGACTGATTTTATTGAAAATGTAAAACAAGGTGCTTTAGGTAAAAAAGTTCAGTCCAGCTTAAACCCAGGGCAGGCATTTGTTAAGTTAGTCCAGTCTGAGTTAATTCAAGTCATGGGTGAAGCCAATCAAGAGCTAAACCTAAAAACCAATCCGCCGGCAATTGTATTAATGGCAGGTTTACAAGGTGCAGGAAAAACAACCACGGTTGCCAAGTTAGGTCGCTGGTTAAAAGAGACTAAAAAGAAAAAAGTCGGTGTGGTGAGTGCTGACGTATATCGTCCTGCAGCGATCAAACAGTTACAAACACTGGCAGCAGAGACTGAATTAGTATTTTTTGATAGTGATACTTCACAAAAACCTGTTGATATTGCAGTTAATGCGATTGAGGCAGCAAAAAAACAGTTTCTTGATGTCGTTATTGTCGATACAGCCGGTCGTTTGCATGTAGATGATGCAATGATGGATGAGATTAAAGCGTTGCATGTAGCAATTAATCCGATAGAAACATTGTTTGTAGTCGATAGCATGACAGGGCAGGATGCAGCTAATACAGCGAAGGCATTTAATGATGCCTTACCGTTGACAGGAATAGTGCTAACTAAAGCCGATGGTGATGCTAGAGGTGGTGCGGCATTATCAATCCGACATATTACCGGTAAACCCATTAAATTTATAGGAATGGGTGAAAAAACGGATGCTTTAGAGCCGTTTTATCCAGAAAGAATCGCCTCTCGTATATTAGGTATGGGGGATATGCTATCTCTGATTGAAGAGATTGAGAAAAGTGTCGACAAGAAAAAAGCAGAGAAGCTGGCGAGAAAAGTCCGAAAAGGCAAAGGGTTTGATTTTAACGATTTTAAAGACCAGTTATTGCAAATGGAAAAAATGGGTGGTGTGGGTGCCATGCTGGATAAATTACCAGGTATGGGTAATGTTTCTCAAGAGGTCAAAGAAAAAATCAACGATAAAGAGCTATCCAGACAAATAGCAGTCATTAACTCAATGACATTGCAAGAAAGGCGTTATCCAGATTTAATTAAAGGCAATAGAAAAAAACGTATTGCGGCTGGATGTGGGCAGGAATTGCAGGATGTTAACAGAATGTTGAAACAGCATAAAATGATGCAGAAAATGATGAAGAAATTTGCTAAAGGTAATGCAGTAAATATGATGCGTGGTCTAAAGAGTAATATGCGTGGAATGAGAATGTAAATAAGGTCTGTTATCTGTGCTAGAAACTTCAATATCTACTCCACTTAAAAAAACAAGGGTAGCTTGTTAGCATAAACAGTGCATTACTTGGTTTTTAAGTAAATTCTAAAGATTTTCCCTGTTATTGTGAGAAAATTATTTTTCTCGCTAAAGTCACGGATCCGCTTATTATAATGGGTCTCATACTATTTATCGGTGGTTGTTAATTATTTATGCAGTTTTTTTAAATAATATTCCCTATCTATAAAAAATCGCGTAGAATAGGCGGATTAATTTTTGATTGAATATTTTTAAGGTAAATACATGGTAACTATTCGTCTTGCAAGAGGTGGTGCAAAAAACCGTCCCTTTTATCACGTTGTTGTGGCAGACAGCAGAAAAAGTCGTGATGGTCGTTATATTGAGCGTTTAGGTTTTTTTAACCCGCTCGCTCGCGGTAACGAAGAAAGATTACGTTTGGAAGATGAGCGTATTGCTTATTGGAAATCAGTAGGCGCACAACCTTCTGCTCGTGTTGCTAGATTAATTAAAGACGCTGTTAAAGACGCTGTTAAAGACACCGTTAAAGACACTGTTAAAGACACTGTTAAAGACACTGTTAAAGACACTGTTAAAGACACTGTTAAAGACACTGTTAAAGACACTGTTAAAGACACTGTTAAAGACACTGTTAAAGACACTGTTAAAGACACCGTTAAAGACGCTGTTAAAGACACCGTTAAAACAGCCACATAAGATAAGTCCAGACAGCATTTTGTCAGAGATAATTCTGCTCAATGTTGGTGAAATATATGGTGTGTTTGGTATAAAAGGCTGGGTTAAGATTTATTCATTGACCGAACCTAGGGAGAATATATTAAATTATTCTCCTTGGATTTTAAAAAAGGGCAATGAAACAAAGCAAGTCAATGTGTTAAGCGGAAAAAAACAGGGAAAGACGGTTGTTGCTTGTTTAGAAACTTTTACAGATAGAGATATTGCAAAATCCTATTCTGGCTGGGAAATATTAATTAATAAGGATCAGTTGCCTAAAACCGCAGAAGGCGAATATTATTGGACTGATCTTGTTGGTCTGAAAGTAGAAACAGAAACAGGATTTGCACTAGGTATTGTTGATTATTTGTTGGAAACGGGTGCCAATGATGTGCTGGTTGTTAAAGAGGGTGAAACCGAGCGTTTGATTCCATTTTTACTGGAACAAACAGTAAAAAATATTGATCTTGAAAATAAGTTAATGATTGTTGATTGGGATCCTGATTTTTGAGTTTACGCTTTGACATAATAACGCTATTTCCTGAGATGATTTTGCAAGGATCTAGTTATGGCGTTACCGGTAAGGCGATAGAGCAAAGTAAAGTTGGCTTATCAGTATGGAATCCCCGAGACTATGCTAAAGATAAGCACCGGACGGTGGATGACAAGCCTTATGGGGGCAGTCCTGGCATGGTGATGAAATATCAACCGCTTGCAGATGCTGTTAATAATGCAAAGAATAGCCATAGAAATAGTGATTGTAAAGTTGTTTATTTAAGCCCTCAGGGCAAACAGATTACACAAAATTTGTTAGCTCAAGCCAGTCAGCAGTCTCAGTTAATTCTGGTAGCAGGAAGATATGAAGGCATTGATGAACGATTTGTTGAATCGGTGTGTGATGAAGAATGGTCGCTGGGTGATTATGTCATCAGTGGCGGTGAATTAGCGGCTTTAATCGTAATAGATGCAATAACAAGACTTATTCCTGGTGTTTTAGGCGATGAAAATTCGGCAAAACAGGATTCTCATGTTGATGGCTTGTTAGATTTTCCGCATTTTACTCGACCAGAGCAAGGCAACTTAGGAAAAGTACCTAGTGTATTGCTTAGCGGTCATCATCAAGCCATTGAAAGATGGCAGATGCAGCAATCATTAGGGCGTACCGCGTTGAGACGACCTGATTTGCTGGAAAAAAAAGTCTTAACAGTAGAGCAAGATGCTTTATTGAATGCGTTTTTGAATGAAGTATAAAAGTAAAATGATTGTGTACAACTATTGTTTTAGAATTAAATTGAATGTTTAAGGTGTGGTAATGACAAATATTATTGATGTGATTAATGCTGAGCAGTTAAATAAAGACATCCCTGATTTTTCTCCAGGCGATACGGTTGTGGTACAGGTTAAAGTAAAAGAAGGAAGTCGCGCAAGACTTCAGGCTTATGAAGGTGTTGTTATTGCAAAACGCAATCGTGGCTTACATTCAGCTTTTACCGTGCGTAAGATTTCTTACGGTGTGGGTGTGGAACGTGTTTTTCAAACACATAGTAAATTAGTGAGCAGTATAGAAGTTAAACGCCGTGGTGCAGTTCGTAGAGCCAAATTATATTATCTGCGTAACTTAACAGGTAGAGCAGCCAGAATTAAAGAAAAACTAGGATAAGATAACTTGCTATCAAAAAAGGCAGCTTTTAAGCTGCCTTTTTTTTGTCTTGAGTTTTTACATGGGTGATTTTTAGGGTAACGGCTAAGGACTAAGGACTCCTTGATTTTTGATTAGTTCTGGTGCGTGGGCAGAGATTGTTCCAGACAATCTTACTGCATTTCCACCATCCCTGGTGGGCAAACGCACCCTACGGATCTGAGTTTTTACATGGGTGATTTTTAGGGTAACGGCTAAGATGGATAGGTTATTTGTTGCGTTCTAACCTTAATTTAGGACTAAGAATTTAATAAAATTAAGTAATATAGGCATGAGACTTTATAAATGTATTAATGGAACAAGATGCCGATCATTATAAACTGGATGGAGCGGGGTGACAGTGAAGAAGAGTTTATCAATATACCTACCTCTGCTGGAGTTCTTCGTATTTATCACTACGATAATGTCATAACAAAAACAGAATGGTATTTTGGCTCTGCTATAGATTCAAGGCTTAAAAATAAATGGGTAACAGATTTATCAGCAAACTTGAATAATCAATCCGACTGTTTAACTTTAAATTTACAAAAGCAAGGTAGTGTTTTTAGATGTAAAGTGTGGAATGAAATTTGTAAAATACCCACAGGTCAAGTCATTAGTTATTCACAGCTTGCAAAGCAAATAGGCTCTGGAGCAAGAGCTGTGGCAAATGCTTGTAGAGATAATCCATTTCCAGGGATCATTCCTTGTCACCGAGTTGTTTCAAAGTCAGGTTTGGGTGGCTACATGGGAAAAACGAGTGGAAAATCTTTAGAAATAAAGAAAATGCTATTAGCATCTGAAACAAATAATATCGTTTATGGAAAATAATTGAAAATCAAGAATCAAGTAAAATCAAGGGGTAAGATACAAGAGTAATTGATTTTATAATCCTTATGTAATGATAATAAAAACAACTGTCTAAGCACTTCTTCTGGTTTGATTTGAATGCCTTTTTTACGCACTAAGCAATTGATAAAATTTACCTGCCCCTTGCTTATTTTTGAAAGATAAGCGATTACTATTTTAGTAATATATTCATCTTTAAACTGGGTTAATTTGTAGTTTGTATCTTTTAGTATTCCACTTATTTTTATAATTTGCTTTTATTAGTCTATGGGTAATTTTCCCCATTTTTTCAACATAAGCTAACACCTATGTTGATTTTTTATCATTATTTTAACATTGTTAAAATCTAGGTTAATTTATATTCCTTTTCTTAACCTTTTTAATAAACTAATATTAATATAAAAATCGCTATTTTTTATTTTGATGTTTTCAAATATCCCTAACCGCTCTATTTCTTGTAAATACTTTTGGGTGGTGATAATGTTTTCAATCTCGCTACTGTCTTTTGCTTCTTGCAAGGTCAAGGCATTAATCAAGATAAAACGATTAGGCACGTTTTTTGCCGTTTCGTTAAGAATCGCCAAAGCTCTATTAGCGCTAATAGATTTTTTTGAAATCCCTTTAGTTTCTAAATCTTGTTTGACGGGTAAAAATTCAAGCATTAGTCGTTAGATATATTTTTAATAAATTGTATTTTAACTGTCCCAACTGTCCTGCATTGCCCATTTTTATCGCTGGACAGTTTAGACACTGTATTTGGAGTTAGGTTTTAACAAGTCTGAGCGATTAAAGCAATATAAAAGCAACATTGATGCTTTAGCAATTAAAACGATTAATGTTATTAGAAATGTAAGCAACAAAGGGCTGGTATTAGGTAATGAAGGATTTTTACAAAAAATTGAAAAGCAAATTAAACGGAAAATTCAGTTTTTTACAAGGGGTGGAGATAGAAAATCAGAGTGGTTTAGAAATCAATTACTCTGACCCCTTGATCCTCTGACCCCTTGATCTGAAATCAATTACTCTGACCCCTTGATCAATTACTCTGACCCCTTGATCTACAAGTCTGAGCGATTAAAGCAATATAAAAGCAACATTGATGCTTTAGCAATTAAAACGATTAATGTTATTAGAAATGTAAGCAACAAAGGGCTGGTATTAGGTAATGTTTTGTTTGAGTAAAACACCTTCTTTATCAGTGAATTTATCAAGTGTTTTTAAAAGTTTTTCTAGTTGCTGATTAAATTTCATTTTTTGTTTGATATTCCAAAAATATAAATTGCATTTTATACCGTCCAACCTGTCCAAACCGTCCATTTTTTATCGCTGTACAGTTAAAACTAAATCTGTTCAATAACAATAACCCTTTGTCTATCTGATTTACGCTTGCTAATAATTTCTAAGCAATGATTGAAAGCGTTTTAACTGTTTAGATACCTTTTCTGAGTTATTGACCCAATTTTTAGAGGTTTTTTACTCAAATCAAGGGGTTAGAGTAATTGGTTTTTACCCTAACCTTTTTTAGCAATATTCTACGTTTTATGCAAACCTATTGCCAATAGACTTACCAACTTCAGAGGCCTTTTCATTGCTTGTTGGCAGAGCTTTGCTGAAATGGCATGATAACAAGCAAGCATGGCTAGAATACTGGGTTTATGCAGTCACTGGCGTATGTTTCTGCGAAAATGGTATTAAAACAATTCCCAAATAGCAGTGATGTTTTTAGGTAATGGTGCTAAGCGACCCAATTCTACCCATGGGTTATCTGGGGTATGGAAATCTGAACCTACCGATGCAGCTAAATCATATTGTTTTGCATAATTGAGTGCACGTCTTATTTCATCTGGATTGCTTCTTCCGGTAACAACTTCTAGCCCTTGTCCACCTGCTTCTTTAAAAAAAGATAAAAAACGGCGCATCCAACTGGCTGTCATTTTGTATCGTAAGGGATGAGCAATAACAGCCACGCCACCTGCTTGATTAATCCAGTCAATGGCATCGTGTAAATCTGCCCAAATAGTTGATACGAAAGCGGGCTTACCCTTGCCTAAGTAACGGTCAAAAGCTTCTTGTTGGGTAGAGACATAGTTTTGCGTCAGTAGGTAACTGGCAAAATGAGCACGGGTTACCATTCCACCTTTGGCAGCTTTAATAACCGCTTCATAAGAGTTGGGGATAGATTTTTTTTCTAGCTTTTGGGCAATGTTTTTGGCACGTTCTGCACGCAGTGTTTGTAACTTTTTTATACCATGCGTTAATTTGTCATGCTCAGGATTAATATTCAAACCGACGATATGGAAGCATTTATTTTCCCATGTCGTTGAAATCTCAATACCAGGGATAAAATTAATGCCATGGTCGCGGGCGGCAATTTTAGCTTCTTGTTGACCATTAATGGTGTCGTGGTCGGTTAAAGCTAATGAGGTAACGCCCATTTCTTTAGCGCGGCTTATCAGTTCTGTTGGTGTCAGGGAGCCGTCAGATGCCATGGAATGGCAGTGTAAATCATATCTTTCAGTATTATTGATAGTCAGCATAAAGTTTTGCATAAAGACCCTTGTTTTGAATTAAAGTTGCATGTTGCCCTTGCTCACAAATTTTCCCCTCTTCAAATACATAGACATGATCTGCCTGTTTAACAGCACTTAGACGATGAGCAATAATGATCGTTGTTCTGTTTTTTAAAAAACCGGCTAAAGCGTTATGTAATTTTTGTTCGGTTTCTGTATCCAGTGCAGAAGTTGCTTCGTCTAAAATAACGACACTAGGTTGAGCAACTATCATTCTGGCAATGGCTAGGCGTTGTCGCTGACCTCCAGACAGGCGCATACCCTGTCTGCCCACAATGGTATCTAGTTTAAACTCTAAACCTGCAACAGTATTTTCTAGTTGTGCAACCTGTAATGCATTCCATAAAGTTTGGTCAGAAACATGTCGGCCTAATGTTAGGTTGGCTCTTATGCTGTCATTAAATAGGGCAGGGTGTTGTAACACAGTCGAGACATGTTCACGAACCACTTTTAAACCAATTTTATTGATAGGCACTTCATCAAAGTAAATCATGCCTTTATTGGGTGGATAAAGGCCTATTAGTGTTTGTGCCAAGGTGGATTTTCCACCGCCACTGGCACCGACTAAAGCGACTTTTTCTCCAGCATTAATGAATAAGTTGATGCCGTTTAATATAGGATCGTCTTGGTAACTAAAGTGAAGATTTTTAATCCGTATGGAAACAGTTTTGGTTTTTTTAAACGGGTTAGTAATATGTGGATACTGAGGTTCTTGGTCTAATGCGTTAAATATGTTGAGACGATTTAAAGCGGCTTTAGCGGCATAAAACGCATATTGAATGCTTAATATTTCTTGTACTGGGGCCATCATAAACCAAAGGTAGCCGAAAACCGCTAGCATTTGCCCTATACTTAAACCTGAATATAAGACCATTAACATGGCACTGGCACGAAAAATATCAAAACCAAATAAAAAAATCAGAAAACTTAAACGTGTGGCAGTATCACTTTTCCAAGAAAAAGCAGTCGAATGATTTTTAACTTTAAGTGCTGATTCAATCAGTTGTTGGCAATAATGTTTTTCTCTATTACTGGCTCGAATTTGTTGTATGGCTTCCAGTGTTTCTGTGAGTGATTGCTGGAATATACTATAAGCGGTATTTTCTTTGGCTTTTAAATCCTTAATTCGAGAACCAATTTTTTTAGCTAAATAAATGACAAAAGGGTTGAGCAATAAAATAAATAAACCTAATTGCCAATGTATCCATATTAATATAGTGGCAGTACCTAGAATGGTTAGGCAAGCAATCAACAATTTGCTAATAGTAGAGCCTATAAATGTATCTAGGGTATCCAGATCGGTTACCATGTGGGTCACTACGGCTCCTGTGCCTAAGCTTTCATACTCGGACATAGAAATGATTTGTAGACGATTAAGCAATGATTTTCTAATACCAAATACAACATCTTTAGATATACAAGTAAACTTACGCCCTTGGATAATATTTAAAATCATCGCAATCATTCTAAGCAATAAACTGAGTAATAAAACAGCAGTAATGTAAATGGTGGGGATTTGCCATTCAGCAGGAATGATCAGATTAAGGGATGAAGTGATAATGGCGGGGTTGTTTAATAAAACCTCATCAACCAATAAAGGCATTAGCAAAGGTACAGGTACACTGGCAACAGTTGCTAAAATAGCAATTAAATGCGCACTGATAAGCTCTGTTTTATGCTTTAATGCGACTTGAATAATGGTATTCCAAGTGAATTGTTTTTTGTTGTTTTCTGAAAGCTCAGAATGTTGGCTGGGCACTGTGGACGTCATAAAAGTGAAGCAATCGACAATTATACTCCGAGCCATCAGCTATGCGTTTTTATATTGCGTTAAAATAGATTTAAACAATATGGGTATTAACAAAGCACAGCTTTTAAATTGTTTTCACTTTGTTTTCACTTTGTTTTTCGGGACTGTTGAGAGCATGTATCTACGCCGTATCTTGAAAGAAAAATTAAAAACAAGCTGTGGCTATTGTTAATAGCCATGTTAAATAATTAGGGTTAAATATATTTTATATGATTGATCGTGGATCAAAAACGGGTAAAAAATGGCATCTTTTGCAAATGGATTAAAAATGAAAATTTGTTTAAGAATTATTTTTTTGTTGATTTTAATTATGCCAGCACAGTTTGCATTAGCTTCGACATTAACATTAGAACAACAGAGAAAAGAATTTTTATACATTGAAAAATTAATTAAAAAAGGAAAAAACACTCAATTTCATAAACGTGTAGCGTTGATAAAAAACTATCCCTTATATTCAAAATTACAGTATCAATGGTTAAAAAAGAATTTAAAGCAAACGGATAAAATCAAAAATTTCTTAAAAGAATATTCACAAACACACTATTCCAGTTTATTAAATTATCGCTGGCAAATTTATTTGGCTAAGCATAAACGCTGGGAACAATTTCTACTTCAATACGAGGAGGGAACGGATACCCCATTACAGTGTTACTTCTACTGGGCTAAATATAAAATAGGTTACAAAAAAGAAGCCTTGCTAGGTGCTAGACAGCTATGGGTAGTGGGTAAATCACAACCTGATGAATGCGACCCTCTATTTAAAGTTTTAAAAAATTCCAAGTATTTTACCGAGGATTTACTGTGGCAGCGTTTTGCTGCTGCAATTGAAAATAAAAAAACAGGATTGGCTAAATATATAAAACGCTCTATGAGTAGAGAAAATAAAAAAACGGCAGATATTTGGTTAAAAATTCATAGCAATCCCAATCTTATAAAAAAACAAGCTTTACTTGATAAGAAGAATAAGCAATCAGGTTTGATTTTTGCTCATGCAATAGATCGCATGGCGAACAATAATTATAAATTGGCGATTAAAATTTGGGACGCAAGGAAACATAATTTTAATATTGATAAAGCCAGATTTAATCAGTTGGAACAACGTCTAGCAATGTCTTTGGCTTATAAAAGAAAAAGTGGAGCTTATCAACGCTTGGCTCAACTTGAAGGAGCAGATCAGGTGACTAAAGAATGGCGAGTGAGAACAGCATTGTTAGAGCAAAATTGGGAACATGTTGAGCAATCCATTGCTGATTTAAGTCAAGAAACTCAAAAAAAGGAGAAGTGGCAATATTGGTTAGCTAGGACACTGGAAAAAAAAGGAAAACTAGAAGCATCTGGCACTATTTATGACACGTTATCGACAGATAGGAGTTTTTATGGCTATTTATCAGCAGAGAAGCTAAAAAAAGAGTATCAATTATCGGATCATCCTGTCCGGATAAGTGCTGAAATACTGGAAAAATTTAAGCAAACACTGGCTTTTCGCATTGTTGCAGAATTACTTGCACTGGATAGAACTTCAGAAGCAAAAAGGCAATGGTGGTTTACAGTTAAGCAATTAGATAAAAAAGATATTTTAATTGCTGCAAAATATGCACAAGAATTAAATTGGACGCAAACAGCTATTTTTACCATTGCAAAGGCAAAGTATTGGGATGATGTTTCTTTGCGGTTTCCCACCGAATATAAGGAGCAAGTTGAAAGTAATGCAAAACAACAACAATTACATCCCGCAATTATCTATGGTTTGATAAGAAGAGAAAGTACGTTTAACGAAAAAGCACATTCTCAAGTTGGAGCAAGAGGCTTGATGCAAATTATGCCGAGAACAGGAAGGCAGATAGCGAAAGAATTGAAAGAAAAGTTAGGGCATAAAAAAAATTTATTTAAGCCAGATATTAATATCAAATACGGTGCATATTACTATAAAAAATTACTTAAGAAATTTAATGGGTGTTATGCGTTAGCAACGGCTGGCTATAATGCTGGGGCATATCGGGTAAAAAAATGGTTGCCTAAAGAAAAAGCAATGGATGCTGATATCTGGGTTGAAACCATACCCCTTAAAGAAACAAGAGCTTATGTTTCGGCTGTTTTAACCTATGCATTAATTTATCAGAAACAATTGGGTTTAACGGGACTGACAATGAAAAACTTCAGCCAACAAGTTAGTCCTGGTTGATTTTTATTAAGTTAAGCGGATCTTTTTGAGAAAAACATCAATAATTACCGTGGCTAAAATCTTTCCGTCATAAGATTGTGCAAGGTATAATGTTTGCTATTTTATAAGAAGAATAAATAGGTAGATATTTAATGGAAAAACAACACAGTTTTACCCGAGATGAATTATTAATGTCAGGAAGAGGAGAGTTATACGGCCCTGAAAATGCACAGTTGCCACTCCCCAATATGTTGATGATAGATCGCATAGCACATATTTCTGATGAAGGCGGTCGGTTTGAAAAAGGCGAAATAATCGCAGAGTTGGATATAACACCTGATTTATGGTTTTTTGATTGTCACTTTCAAGGTGACCCAGTAATGCCTGGGTGCTTAGGGCTTGATGCCATGTGGCAATTGATTGGTTTTTACTTATGCTGGGCAGGTGGTCTAGGAAAAGGACGGGCATTAGGCTGTGGTGAGGTTAAATTTACCGGTCAAGTATTACCTACAGCAAAAAAAGTCGTTTATAAAATAGATCTTAAACGTGTCATTATGCGTAGATTAGTGATGGGCATTGGCGATGCCAGCATGGAAGTAGATGGCAAAAAAATATACGAAGCAAAAGATCTCCGCGTTGGATTATTTACATCCACCAGCGATTTCTAGAGGTTAAAAATGAAAAGAGTGGTAGTAACAGGTTTAGGCATTGTTTCCAGTATTGGCAATAACCGTGATGAAGTTGTGGAGTCCCTAAAACTTGGTAAATCAGGCATTGTTCATGCTGATGTTTATCAAGAAATGGGTTTTAGGAGTCAGATTCATGGTGAAGTTAAAATAGATTTGAATGAATTTATTGACCGTAAAATTAAACGCTTTATGGGTGATGGTGCAGCCTATAATTACATTGCTATGCAACAAGCCATTGATGACTCAGGCTTAAATGAAGATCAGGTGTCAAATTTCCGCACGGGATTAGTGGTGGGATCTGGTGGACCATCTACCTCAAATGTGGTTGCTGCTGCTGATATATTAAGAGCAAAAGGAGTGAAAAAAGTCGGCCCTTATATGGTGCCACGTACTATGTCTAGTACTAATACGGCTTGTTTGGCTACACCATTTAAAATCAAAGGTGTTAACTACAGCATTAGTTCTGCTTGTGCAACCAGTGCCCATTGTATTGGACACGCAATGGAACTTATTCAGTTAGGCAAACAAGATGTGGTGTTTGCTGGGGGTGGGGAAGAGTTGCATTGGTCTTTATCGGTATTATTTGACGCTATGGGTGCTTTGTCATCAAAATATAATGATACTCCTGAAACGGCATCCAGAGCTTATGATGCAAACCGTGATGGATTCGTAATTGCAGGTGGTGGTGGTGTTTTAGTGATCGAAGAACTGGAACATGCCAAAATGCGTGGTGCTAATATTATTGCAGAACTGGTTGGTTATGGTGCCACTTCTGATGGCTATGATATGGTACAACCCTCAGGAGAAGGTGCTGTTCGCTGTATGCAACAAGCAATGGCGATGGTAGATGGTGATATTGATTATATTAATGCTCATGGTACCAGTACACTGGTGGGCGATACCCGTGAACTGGAAGCTTTACGCAATGTATTTGGTGCGGATAATGTGCCTAAAGTCAGTTCAACCAAATCATTAACCGGGCATGCATTAGGTGCAGCAGGTGTTAATGAATCTATTTATTCCTTACTGATGATGGAAGAAAATTTCTTATGTGAATCTGTCAATATTAATGCGTTAGATCCTAGTGCAGAAGGTATTCCTATTGTCAGAGAACGCGAAGACAATGTGACCTTAAATACTATTATGTCTAATAGTTTTGGTTTTGGCGGTACTAACGCTACGCTAATTTTTCAACGATATAAAGACGCATAAAATTTATTACAGGGACGAAAAATATTTCCTCCTTGGGTTATTTCTTTGAGACCTCAGCATAACTCTGGAACGGATAAAAAAACGATAGAATTTTTCAGGTTTTAGTCAAAATACAAGTGTAATAGTTAAGCTATTGCGTGTTATTTTGGCTGAAAGATGAAAACCTTCTAGCCTTTTTTATCCGTTCATGCGTTATGCTGGGGTTTCTCTTTAATAGCCCGTCATTACAACATTGATGTACAGTCATTTTTTGATGTCAATATGCGTTTTTTTAAAATGGCACATCATCAAAATCATCTAGGCTCTCTGGACTAGCGCTTGGTGCGGATGCTGATTGCTGGGGATTTTGTTGTGGCTGTTGCATGGAATCATTGCGTTTGCCTACGAGGTCAATAATATTGGCATTAAGTTCTAAACTGGTGCGTGTTGTACCGTCATTTGCTTGATATTCACGTTGACTCAGTTCTCCAGAAACAAAAACCTGTTGTCCTTTTTTTAAGTAGTTTTGTAAGGAACCTTCTGCTCTTTTTCCCCATAAGGCTACTCTAATCCATAAAGTTTGTTGTCTATCACCAAAACCAATATTATTGGCGACGGTGATATTTAAAACGGATTGTCCAGAAGGAGTGACTCTGACTTCAGCATCTCTACCGACAGTACCTGTAAAACTAAATACATTGCTCATTATTGGTGTTGCTCCATATTAAATTAAGCCAGTATTATACTACTGAAAAATAATTTAAGTTGTTGAAAGACTGTTTTAAAATAGTTTTATAAGCCCAATGAATTAACGATTTATTGACTATTCTTTCGCTGATGTCGATAGTAAACCAGATTTGACTATTGCTTAAACAATTTATCCTCAAGTTGGATAATGGGTGGGTTATTTTTTTCCCAATTGCCTAAACTCAAACATTTTTTGTCCAATCTGTTTTATATCTTCAACACTCAATATTTCTCTAACACGAGGTGAAAAATCTTCATCTTCTCTCGTTAAATGCTCTCTTTGAATATTCTCAAAATCAATCGCTAATTTTAAGAACTGATCTAAATCAGAAATATTTTGTGGGTTATTAAGTTTGTCTGCTAATAAATCCCATGAAGTTTCAATTTCTTCATGATCCATCATTAAACGCTCTATCATGCCAATAACTAGAGTTGACTGGTCGATTAGGACAGGAAAAAGTGCTTGTTCTTCATCCTTATGGTGTAAGTGATTGGCATGAGAATAATGACAGTACATATCCATACATTGATTAGCTAAGTTCTCACTCATACCGTGTTGTTTGACTTCTCTGGCAAGGACTAATAAGCGAACACCTCTGGCAATAAAGTCTTCGTGATAGCTTTTTATGACTTTCAAGCAACTTGAGAAATCAGTGGCAGGGTCGGTAAATATAAATTCCATAGGTAAAAAATAAATGTGTTAGCTGTTTATAAAGAGTTTCTATATGCGAGCATTAGTCAATTTACTAATGTTAAACATTAATGTTTACCAGTATGACCAAAACCACCTTCGCCTCTGTTACTTTTATCAAATTCAGTGACTTGTTCAAAGTCTACTTGAAGCACTGGAACAAAAACCATTTGTGCAATACGTTCACCAATTTCAATAGTGAAGGCAGTGTCACCTCTATTCCAGCACGAGACAAATACTTGCCCTTGATAGTCAGAATCTATCAGTCCGACTAAATTACCAAGAACGATGCCATGTTTATGACCTAACCCAGAGCGGGGTAGCAACATGGCAGCCGTATCGGGGGATGCAATATAAATGGCTAGCCCAGTAGGTATAAGAAGTGTTTCACTCGGTTTTAACAACACTTTTTCTTGCAGGCAAGCACGTAAGTCTAGCCCTGCGGAACCTTGAGTGACATATTCTGGCAATGGAATTTCATTGCCTAGACGGGGGTCTAAAATTTTAAGCTGTATTTTTTTCATTCATTTTCTCTGAAATCAGAGTGATTAGTTGTATGGCTAAATGTTTTTTATCGGTCATTTTTAATGTTTTTTGACCTGATTTCCAAAAAACTTCTAATGCATTGTTGTCACTGTCAAAACCGCCCTGTGTTTTACCTACCCAATTAGCAGCAATCATATCCAGTTTTTTATGTTCTAATTTATTTTTAGCATAATGTTCTAAATTGGTCGTTTCTGCTGCAAAACCCACTACAAAACCAGGACGGTTAGGTGAGTTGGCTATGTCAGCCAAGATGTCTTTTGTTTTTTGTAGTGTAATATGACTGGAACCGTCTTGTTTTTTGATTTTTTCTTTACTTGTGTTTAACGGGGTATAGTCCGCAACAGCAGCCGTAGCAATAAAGAGATCCTGTTCTGGTATTTTGGAAAAAACAGCTTGATACATTTGTTCAGCTGTTTCCACTTGAATGAGGTCAATGCTGTTGGGCGCAGAAAGTGTTACCGGACCACTTACTAAGGTAACATTGGCACCTGCATTTAAAGCTACATTAGCTAAAGCATAGCCCATTTTTCCAGAACTACGATTACTGATATATCGAACAGGATCTAATGGCTCTCGGGTAGGGCCTGCTGTGATGAGAACATTGATGCCTTTAAGTGTATCAATAGTTTTATTTTGAGTTATCGTAGCAACAATGTCCGATGCTTCAGACATTCTACCCAGCCCTGTTTCACCACAAGCCTGTTCCCCAGAGGTAGGGTCGATAATATGAACACTCTGGTTTTTAAGTCGTTGGATATTATCTTGAGTCACCGTTTTATTCCACATAGCTTGGTTCATAGCTGGAGCAATATAAACAGGACATTCAGCGGCTAAGTATAAAGTTGATAGTAAATCATCTGCTAGCCCCATGCTGAATTTGGCAATGGAATTAGCGGTAGCAGGGGCAACCAGTATTATGTCTGCCCATCGTGCTAAATTAATATGCCCCATAGCATTTTCTTCTTCCACATTCAATAATTCTGTGCAAACAGGATTCGCAGATAATGCCTGAAAAGTTAAAGGTGAAATAAATTGCATGGCAGCAGGGGTCATAACCACTCTGACTTCAATGTTTTTTTTGCGTAATAAACGAACTATTTCCGCAGCTTTATAAGCTGCAATACCACCACAAACTCCGAGTAAAACTTTATTAATAATAACTTTGTCCAATTGGTATAAATAACGGGTAATTATAGCAAATTAATTATAACTATTGAACCACTTGCAAAACCAACAAAAGCGAATAATATTTTTAGCAGGAGACGCTAAAAAAGAAAAAACTTACTCAAAAATGATAAAATGAGACCTCAGCATAGCCTTACATAAAACTACATGCAAAAACTTAGTGTTCAATTGATAATATATTCAAGATCGATTAATTCTTTTAAAAGGTCATCATAATTTATGAATCGCCATCGTTTACTCTATTTCTATTTCTGTTTTCTTTCGCTAGCAGGTTGTTCGACTGGACTAACTCAGCACTTTCTTGATAATGATAAAGTTTTTCAAGCGCAAGCATTAATGCAAGAAGGTGAGTATAAAGAAGCAGTTGAAATTTTCCAATTACTGGCTAGATCAGAATTAGCACAGCAAAATCAATTTAATCTTTTAGCCGCTGAAGCTTTTATTAAATTTGGTGACAATCATTCTGCACAAACACATATTGCAAACATAAATCCTTCTCTATTATCTGTTGAACAAAGAGGTCAATTCAATTTATTTTCTGCTCAAATAAGTTTGAGTAATGGTGAGGCTGAAAAAGCACTGAATCAATTAAACATCATTCCCCCTTATAGTCTTAATCACAAAGATAAAATTAGTTTTTATCAATCGCTAGCCTTTGCCAATTCTCTTATCGGTCGTTTATTACAAAGCACAGAGGCAAGAATTCAATTGGGCCCACTACTTGAAATCTCTGAGCAACAAGACAATAATCACACTATTTTCAACGCATTACATTTACTTTCTCCTCAAACGCTGAGGCTAAAACAACCACCCGCACCCGATGTTTTAGGTGGCTGGATGGCATTAACCCGACTTATAAAAACCAGAAAATCAAATCACGATGAAATAGAGTTCCAGTCAAATTTACATAAATGGAAAAGGGTTTTTCCTCAACATCCTGCGCATTCTTACTTTGCTACTATTTTATCTGATAAAACAGTCAGTCATAATTTTAACCAGATTTCTGCCATCGCTCTTTTATTACCTGATTCAGGGCGTTATGCCCAAGCCGCACAGGTAATCAAAGAAGGCTTTAAGGCTGCTTATCAGCTTTCTATAAAACAACCAGTGCTCCGCTTTTATAATAGTGAAAGCAGTAATATCCAAAATATATATCAACAAGCCGTCTCAGAAGGTGCTGATTTAATCGTTGGTCCTTTGAGTAAAGACAATATTCAAAATCTTGCCTTAAATACGGTATTAAAAATACCTGTTCTTGCATTGAATCATGTTCCAAATTTAATCCAGCATAATTTATTTCAATTTGGTTTAAGTCCTATTGATGGTACGGAACAAATTTCAAATACTGCAAGAAATGACGGACATGATAAAATTCTGATATTAGCATCTGAGAATAGACAAGGACAAAGAATTGCCAATTATTTAGCAGATAATTGGGAACAGACGGGGGGAGAGGTGCTCGATTCTCAAGGATATAATCCCAAAGGAAATGATTTTTCCGACCCGATTAATGAATTACTTAACCTTGGAGAAAGCAAGCATCGTTATCAAAGAATAAAACGCTTGCTTGGAACACAGATTCATTTCACCGAACGTAGGCGCCAAGATGTAAATGCTATTTTCTTAGCAGCCCCTGCAAAAGTTGCGCGATCTATTTATCCGCAATTACTTTTTTATCGTGCAACTCTGCTTCCTATTTATTCTCCATCGCAAATCTATAGTGGCCGACCCAGTCGTTCTAAAGATATAGACCTGAATTCCATTACCTTTTGTGATATTCCTTGGCTTTTTGCGGATGCATATCAAGGTGATCTTAGCTTGGTTTCATTAGATAGCCTATCTCGACAATTCCCTCAAAAATATATTCGATTACTTGCTCTTGGCATTGATTCATTTAATATTATTGAACATCTGGATCAACTCGAAAGTGTGCCTTATGCTGGAGCAACAGGGGTTTTATCCGTTAATTCAGAAAATAGAATAACCAGACAATTAGTTTGTGCTAAATTTATAGATGGAAGCCCTGTCTTACGAAGTTTTGTTAATAAAAGCCCTTTTGATGAATATAGTATTCATTTAGAGAATGATGCAGAATAATCGTTGTTTATATTAATTGATGATAAATAAAATTCGTCCTTTACACCTTCTTCAAGGAGAAAAATCGGAACAGATAGCATGTGATTATTTATTAAAACAGGGCTTGAGTCTGCTTGAAAAAAACTTCTCATGTAAATATGGTGAAGTAGATTTGATAATGAAAGATTGTAATACACTGATTATTGTTGAAGTCAGGTTTAGAAAATCAAATAAATTTGGTGGGGCTATAGAAAGTATTACCGAAAAAAAACAAGCAAAAATTATTGCAGCAACTCAATTTTATTTAATGTGCAATAAATTGAATCATGCCATTCGCTTTGATGTCGTTGCCTTATCAAATAATACGGAGATCAATTGGATAAAAAATGCGTTTCCGTAAATCTTTCTGAGGTCTCTTTCTATAATATAAATTGCTCCAAAGAGTGTAACACTTTAAAATTCACCTCATCCCTGCCTCCTCTAATACTGGCAAAGGAAGTAAATCACCAGACTTATGGTGGATGAGTATTTTTACAACATTTAATTGTCTAGCCCTAACATAACCTATACACATGACCTTACAAGATAAAGTTGCCAATCATTTCGCCGAAAGCATTCAAACAAAACAGGATGCAAGCTCTAGTTTAACTGAGTTAATTGTCTATGGTTCTCAAAAAATGGTCGAAGCCTTGGTTAATGATAAAAAAATTTTATGCTGTGGTAACGGTGGCTCAGCCGGAGATGCTCAACACTTTTCATCAGAAATGTTAAATCGCTATGAACGCGAACGCCCAGCTCTTCCTGCTATCGCTTTAACTACAGATACTTTGACCATCACATCAATAGCTAATGATTATCATTTTGATGAAATTTTTTCCAAACAAATACGCGCTTTAGGGCAAGCGAATGATATTTTACTGGTTTATTCAACCAGTGGAAATTCATCAAACATTATCAGTGCTGTAAAAACCGCACATGAAAAAGAATTGATTGTTATCGCATTAACAGGAAAAGATGGTGGAGGTTTAGCTCCATTATTGAATGGGTCTGATGTTGAGATTAGAGTGCCTTCAAATTCAACAGCACGAATTCAGGAAGTTCATCTCCTTATTACGCATTGTTTTTGTGATTTAATTGATCAACAACTTTTTGGGAGTTAATACAATGAAATTATTTTTCTTACTGATACCTTTTCATTTTTTATTATCAGCCTGTTCTACCATTGGTACGGGAAGTGCCGAATTGACAGGTCTTTCTCTATTGCATGACCGTCGAAGTGGTGCCGCTATTGTTAATGATGAGCGTATAGAAATTAATGCGATAATCAATTTAAACTCAGAAAGTAATATCCGTAAAACCAGCTATTTTAATGTAACTTCTTACAATGGTACCGTACTGGTAACTGGAGAGACCCCAACAGAAAGTTTACGGAATAAAATCATTAATATTGTGCGGATTATTTCTGGAGTCAAAATAATCCATAATGAATTGGTGGTTACACAACCTTCTACATTTTTAAGCAGAGCGGAAGATACGCTAATTACAGCTAAAGTAAAATCAGCATTAAGTAATGTAAAGAATCTGCCTGGCTTTGATGCAACGAGAATCAAAGTAGTGACAGAAAATAAACATGTTTATTTACTAGGAATAGTGCATAAAAAAGAAGGGCATATTGCCACTGAAATAGCACGAAGAGAAAATGATGTTAAACAAGTCATTAAAATATTTGAATACATTAATTATTAAAAAAACTGGCGAATGCAAACTTCATTATCTGATAGCAAGAAAGCATTAATAACAAAATTCAGAGGACTAAATGCAGAGCCAGAGGGTTCCGAAATAGCAACAATCTTATTAATGTGATTTTACTTCCCTCGTGGAAAACTAAAAGCTAATAACCCACTCTATTTAGTCAACCCTTAAAAACACCATAACAAATTGATTTATAATAATAAACCCAACAATAAACATAGAAAAATCAAGCAGTATTTGGTAAAATAACACTTATTTATTGGTCGTTTTTTTGATAAAACATGCTAACAAAATAAACCCCAAATACAGGGCAACTAAACCTCTTTCATTCAGAGTTATTTGTTGAATAGGGCATAAGATCCGCTTCACTCCCTCCGTCATTCCTGCATGATCTAAACAGGAACCCAGATGTTTAAAACGAGACTCCCGATAACAGACTTCGGGAATGACGTGTAGTAACAGAGGTTCCAGTTACTTTAGTCCTGAGTCCTGAGTCCTAAGCCCTAAGCCTTTAATCTTTAATCTTTAATCTTTAATCTTTAGTCTTTAATCTTTAGTCTTTAGTCTTGAGTCTTGAGTCTTGAGTCTTGAGTCTTGAGTCTTGAGTCTTGAGTCTTGAGTCTTGAGTCCTGAGCCTTTTTAAGGCTTGACTATTTATCATAGACCCAATGCTTTTATTCATCTTTTTTAAGATTGATATTCAAACAAGTTCATATTTACCTTGACTTTAAACGATTCTAAAGTAGTATAATGCGTTCAACCGCCATCAAATATGGCACATTTTTCACAACAAAAAAAGGCAGATACTCATGGGAGCGATCTTAGACGTAGTAGAATTGTTAAAAGAACCATCAGGTATAGTTGGCGCATTAGTTATTATTGTAGCTGGTTATTTTTTCGTAAAATGGGTATTCGCAGAGCCTGAAGACAAAGAATAATTAATACCTATAATATCAAACCGTAATAGCTTAGGCTGTTACGGTTTTTGTGTTTAAGGGGTATCTAAAATAATTATCAATATTATTTCTCTTTAAACATTGATCTCTTTAAGTGGCTTTACATGGCTTAAAAAGAGACTCTTATCGCTCAATCTCAATTCTTAGAATACAGTTTGTTGTTCAAAAATTGCTATTAACAATGATCCTTAGCACTCTTAATCAAGGGGTTTACAACAAAAAATGTATAAATATATTTACGCTACTATTTCTCGACTCTACTATACAAAAGTGCCCAGTACAGGCATAGGACTTTTCCGTTGCTTATTTGGTCTGGTAACACTGCAAGAAATTGCTTTTCTTCTATATTTTAACCATTTAATTTTCGACCCTATTCCCTATATGGATGTTGAATTTCCAATGATTCCTTTCTTTCTGGGTTTATGGGGCGTGGCTGCAAGTTTTATATGTATCGGTTTCCGTTGTCAGCAATCAATCATTGTTAATTATATATTTTGGATTGTGTTCGTTAATTTTACGCCTATGCAACGTGATTTTGACGGAGGCTTTGATATGTTTATGATTGGTGCTAATTTTTTCTTGATATTCATGCCGACAGATAAGTCGTTTGCTATTGATACTTTAAGAAAAAAACTACAAAAGCCTTTTGTTCACTATTCTGATTATCTTAAAAAAGATGTTTCAGTGCTTGCCTATACAATTCCAGTGACTATTTGCTTGGGCTTTTTATACTTTGACTCTGCTATTCATAAGTTATTTGCAGAGCATTGGAGAAATGGGCTAGGAGCATGGTTACCAGCATCAATGCCATATTATATTTCTCCAATAAATATGACTTGGCTATTGAATAATGAGTTGTTGCAAAAAACAATTGGCTATACCCTGTTTATTTTTCAGTTTAGTTTTGTTTTTTTAGTCCACAAGAAACAACTAAGACCTCTATTTTTTCTAATAGGTGCTGGCTTACACCTTGGGATTACACTAACACTAAATATATATCCCTTTGGCGTAGGGACGCTTGTTTTTTATTGCCTAGTTATGCCCTTTTCTTGGTATAGAAAGATAGCTGCTTTTATGACTGCCAAAACTCCTCTTTTAACCGTATTTTATGACCAGCAATGTCCGTTGTGTTGCCGTACAATTTTAATATTAAATCATTTTGATCTATTTAAAACCATTAACTTTAAAGAAGCACAAGTATATTCGGCAGAATATCCGGCTCTAAATAAAATACCAGCAGAAATTTTAATGAAAGATCTTTACGCATTAGACAATAATAAAAATTTATATGCAGGTGTCGATACTTACGCCCAAATTCTTATTAAAATGCACTATCTCGCCCCTGTTGGCTACCTATTAAAGGCACCTCTTATCTATCAATTAGCTAGTCATTACTATAGAAAGATTGCTGATTCTCGCAGCCGAATTGCATGTGCTGAACACTGTGTGAGTGAAACTCAAACCAGTGGTTATTCATCTTTGTATGAGGATGTTTTTGAAAAAAAAATAAGCAAAAATGCAAAGAAAAATATACATAAAATTAGTAAAATATTGATACTTATATTTCTACTGCAAATAAATACGAGTGTTCATTATGGGTTATTTTACAGGCTGGATTTACTTAAAAATGTATCAGTGATTAGCAATACCATAAGTAATATTAGTAATTCTATTATATTATTTTCTACTAATTTCTTGGGTATAACGCCACACGCTCTATATCTCCACGATCATTTTGAAGGGTACAATCATATAGTTGCCATTACTTACCAAGATAAACAGGGAAATGAAGCATGGTTGCCATTGGTTTCGCCTGATGGGCGTATGAAATCACCCAATTGGGGGCGTGTACACTCCATGTGGGCAAATATTGCAGTGACACCGAATATCAACCAACAACGTTTATCAAAATTCATTATGAAAACGACTGCATTTTGGGGGATAAAATCCGGTCTGGACTTAGATACCACAATGTTTAATATTAAATTAAAAAAAATTACCTCACCTACAATTTGGGTAAAAGATTTACTTAAATCTAATTTATCAGGAGATTGGGAAACAATTGGAAGTGCCCAATGGCAAAAAAACACGTTACATTTTGATTTTCCAGAAAATATAAACCTACTTTAAATTAGTCAAACCTAAAAACTTAAAAAAGACTCAAGACTCAAGACTCAAGACTCAAGACTAAAGACTCAAGACTAAAGACTCAAGACTAAAGACTCAAGACTAAAGACTCAAGACTCAAGACTAAAGACTCAAGACTAAAGACTAAAGACTAAAGACTCAGTGCGTTTGCCCACCAGGGATGGTGGAAATGCAGTAAGATTGTCTGGAACAATCTCTGCCCACGCACCAGAACTACGGATATTTTGGGGATAACCTTAGAAGTAGGGTGCGTTCCACGCACCAGAACTACTAAAGACTCAGGACTCAATGCGTTTGCCCACCAGGGATGGTGGAAATGCAGTAAGATTGTCTGAAACAATCTCTGCCCACGCACCAGAACTACTGGAACCTCTGTTACCACACGTCATTCCCGAAGTCTGTTATCGGGGATCTAGTTTTAAACATCTGGATTGCTGCTTAGAACATGGAGGAATGACGGAGGGAGTGAAGCGGCGCTTATACCCTATTCAACAAATAATTCTGAATAAAAGAGCTTTAGTTGCTCTGTGTTTGGGTTGATTTTGTTAGTATGTTTTTATCAGAAAAACGACCAAGAAATAGCTGTTATTTTACCAAATACGGCTTGTTTTCCCTATGGTTTTTATTTAATTTATTGTTATAAATCAGATGGTTGTTGTGTTTTTAAGGATTGACTACATAAGCCTGTACTTTTTATCTGTAAAAAAATAAATAAAAAACCCTCAGGAGAAAATAATGAAAAAATATTAACGGTAATAGCTATGGCAGCAATGATTATTGGTCTGAAAGGATGCATTGATCAGCAAGACGGCGACATGCAAAAACTTTCTCGCTCAGCCTCTTCTATTCAGCTATAAGTTTCTATTTTTTTAAAAGTACTCTTTTCCTGAGTCTGCTTGTATGTGCATTAAAACAGGGTGCTTTTTTATTTTTAAACCAAGTATAACGTGGTAAAACTATACAATTAAGCACTTTGGAGTTAAATTATTTCTAATAATCACTTGCAAAAAAATAATTTTATTACGATGGCAAAAATTGAGATTTATACCTGTAAATATTTGACATATTTTTTTAAAAGGTGATTAAAAATAATAACTTAATAACAGATGATTAAAACCTTGTCTAGTTGAATTGATAAGCCATGTAAAACCAGATAAAGGCTTTCTAGTGATTTTTATCTATTAACTTATAGGTTTTTCTATTTTTAAAACTTCATTTTCTTGACGGGTACCCATTTCTTGGGTATAAGTAGTGCGTACTTTTGCTAAGTACGAAAATAACTATAAAAATCCCTTTAGGAGGAAATAATGAAAAAAGTATTATCTTTACTAGCTATGACATTAATGATTGTTGGTTTAACAGGCTGCATGGACGATCCAGACGGTTCACAACAAAAGGTCTCTAGCCCAGCTTCTTCTATCCAACTGTAAGCTTTGTTAGCAGAAGAATTTGCTTTACAGAGCAACTTCTTTAGTTTTGATCGTTGCTAAATCTTTTCATTTGAAATTGGTATCAAAACCAGTCTTATTTGCTGGGGGTTTACGCAGCGATTGAAGCGTTTGATATTCCGCTCCATACTTTAGCAAGTACATAAAAATCTATTTTTAAGAGAGAATCATGGAAAAACTCTTAACTTTAGTCGCTATGACGGCAATGATTGCTGGTCTTACTGGTTGTATCGATCCACAAGACGGTGAAAAACAAAGAATTTCAAGTCCAGCGTCTTCAATTCAGTTGTAATTTTTTTGAAACTGCCTTTATTTTAAGGGGGTTTTTCTATAATCTCCTTTGTCTAATTAATTGTCCAGCGACTCATTTCTTTTATTTGGATTATTAACTCTATCCCCCCTCTAATGCCATTTTCAAAAATAAATAATATAATCTAGCACCCATTTTTGCAGATTCTAAATTCATAAAACTTATCAATAAGTAGCTTAGATTTTTATAAACACACAATGTAAAAAAATAGGCACCATAGCACACCATTTGTTCTTGAATAATGATTTTAATACTAAAGTCAAAAAATAATAACACTATAAGTATGGTATAATAACCATTTTTGTTTACCAACAAAACAATGCCAAAGAGAATTCAATTGCCTGATGATTTTTATCAACACGATTTTAAACAACTAGCAAAAGTAGAAAAAAATCCAAGAACAAGAGTTAGGTTGATCGGACTTAGCCATATCCAAAATGGAAAAAGCTACGAACAAGTAGCACAATATCTCTTACAAAGTTTAAGCGCTGTCAAACAATGGGTTCGACATTATAAAGATGATGGTATTGATGGTTTAAAAGAAAAGCAACGCAGTGGTCGTCCCAGTAAAGCCCATACTCAAAATCACACAAGATTGCTTAAATCCATCCTTGCAATGCAAGACAATAAAAAGGGTGGCAGAGTAAGACTTAAAGACATTCAAAACATGTTATCAAAAGATTTTAATATTCATTATCAAGATATAAGCGGCGTTCATTATTTAGTAACAAAACTAGGGCTAAGTGGGATAAGCTCCAGATCAAAAGATCCAAAACAAGACAAAGAAGTGCAAGCACACACTAAAAAACTTCAAACAAAAGGCAATAGATGTCCTGTCTGCGGACATAGATTTAACTAAAGTTGATGTTTGCTTTCAAGATGAAAGTAGCGTTGAAGAACAAGGCTCTATTACCAGAATGTGGGCAGAAAAAGGCACTAGACCTAGAGTAACAAGACAGCAACAGTTTGAATACGGATACATTTTTAGTACTGTATGTCCAGCTAAGGATAAAGCACGAGGTCTAATGCTAGCAGTCGCCAATACTGCTGGCATGGTAGAGCATCTAAGGTTAATATCTCACGCCACAGCAAAAGATAGACATGCTTTAAAAAGACTCAAGACTCAAGACTCAAGACTCAAGACTAAAGACTAAAGACTAAAGACTAAAGACTAAAGACTAAAGACTAAAGATTAAAGACTCAAGACTTAGGGCTTAGGACTCAGGACTAAAGTAACTGGAACCTCTGTTACCACACGTCATTCCCGAAGACATGTAAGGGGCTAGAAGTA
>QPIL01000005.1 GCA_003666325.1 Methylococcales symbiont of Iophon sp. n. MRB-2018 | reverse complement strand
CATCGACGCACTAACAAAACGGTCAACCTGACCGCCTAACGCAAGTTAATTTAACAAAAACCTGATGATTTTGAATGTTAGGTGTATTTATGCTATTTTTAGCGTATCAGTCGGCGGCAGGTTACCTTGGCGTTAGGTGTTCGCGCTAGGAATTCACTATGAAGAAAGATTTTGCATGGAATGGGGTTGGCGAGTGCTGGAAATTGATTGATTTCCAAGAAAACGTGCCACCAAGCTGGGATAAATATCTAACGGATCAAGAAGAGTATTGGGGTGAGGATCGCATATCAGGAAGCCGTTCTAAAGATTGGCAATGGAAAGGTAGCAGAAGCAAGTGGCTAGAAATTACAAGAGAAGAATATAAGAGTTATGTAGATTATTGCACTAAGTGGCACGGTAAGTTTAGCAAAGGGGAGTCAATCCCTGTATTGCGTACAGAAAAAAACAACGTCCTAAAGTTATGCGTCATAAAAAACGATAAAACTACATGGCATGACACCTTAGAGCTTTGGCTATTAAACGATATTCGCTTATTTCCACCATCACGGAAACTTAAAACAGAAATATATACCTTTAGTACAACTGTTGATAGTCGTGGAAATCCTTGCTCATCATGGTCACAAGGTGAATACGACACAAGAATAAGGCAAGACAAAGAAGTTACAATCGGAGATGCCGTCTTTGAAATTGTCAGCACCTAACAAGCGTGTCAATTTGACGCATTTACGCTACGCTTCAATGCGCAAATTACACGGGCGTTAGTACTCTAAATTTTCCTTAGTTAGCATCCTACAAAGTATCGGCAAATAGAGAACCTTTACCATGTTCTTGTTCGTGGCATATTCTGACCATTCAATGGTATTTGAAACGGTTGGGCAAGTAGTAACTGGGCTAAAATGTTGTAACGCTGTT
>QPIL01000104.1 GCA_003666325.1 Methylococcales symbiont of Iophon sp. n. MRB-2018 | reverse complement strand
GAAGATTAACCTTGATAAAATCGCAAAAAGATATTTTTTTGAAAGCGATATGATTATTCAGTTAGGCACGCATAGAATAAATTTGGCAGAAGTGGCAATGCCAACTATTTACCAAGATGAAAAAAGTTCAATGAATTTACTCAGCGTATTTTTTTCTTTTCCTACAAAAATCATCAAAGGATTGATGAAACGTATTTTTTTACAGTATTTTGTTTATGACTTTAATATGGCATCAGTTTATTTGTTATCCGCTATTCCTATGTTAGTTTGGGGGGGGTGTTTTGGTGCTTATCGTTGGTATTTGGGTCTTGCAGAAGGGTTGATTAACAATACAGGCATTGTGATGTTAGCGGTGTTGCCATTAATTCTTGGTATGCAGTTTTTGTTGCAGGCGATTAGCATTGACATTAGCAACTCCCCCAAAAAACAACATTATAAATAGCCAGCCAGATGTTAGCTGCGCCTATTTTGACAGAGGTTTTATCACTTACAAACAAGCTCAGATGAAAAAAATTCAGCTAACAAAAGGCGTTTTTGTTGATGAATTTAATGAATAATATGAGCAAAAAAATTACTCAAAATATGTTATCAAAAATCTATCAAAATCCAGTTTATAAAAACATTATCAGCGCTTTTTTGCTCATGGTTATTTTTGTATTTGCAGTTTTTTTGCGGGTTGAGGATTTTTCTGGATGGCAAAAAAACAAAATGTTTTTTAGCTACCAAAACCAATATATTATGCAAAATATGGACAGCTATTATTATCTGCAATTTGCCAAAGATATGCAGTTGGGAAATTATGATGAGATAGATGAAAAACGCCTGTCACCCAACGGAGTCAAGCGACCATTGATACCGCCACTATTGTCCAATTTAGCCTATTATGGCAATAAAATTACCGACATTCCATTGGCAACTATTGCCATTTTTATCCCCACATTTTTGTCCTCATTATTGGTATTTGTGGTTTTTTTATTATCCAGAAAATTAAGTTTAAATCGACTAGCGGCACTCAGCGCTGCGCTATTTTCCATTATCTCAATTCACTATGTTACCCGCACCCGAATCGGGGTTTTTGACACCGACAGCCTCAACGTGGTTTTTGCTTTGTTGAATGGCTATCTATTTTTGTGTTTTGCGCAGGCGAAAAATCGGCAATATTTATTTTTGATATTGGGGCTTATCAATACATTTTTGTATTTTATTTGGTGGGATACTACCAATAGCATCGTTTTGCTGTCTGCTTTTGTGCCTTTTTCTGTGGGCATTTTGTTTTTTGATAAAGTAAAAAATAACAAGACAAAATATTTGATTTTGGGACTTTTAACTTTGCCGATTTTATATTTTTTAAGCGCGCAAATTTTGTCTTATATTCAATTAATATTCGGAATTAGTTACGATATTTTTCCATTACAATTCAAACCCGAAGAATTATCCTCAGTAAATTTAAGTAAATTTATCAAGGCAACACTCAACAATTCTGCGCTTTTTTTAATGGCAATAATCGGTTTAATTTATTTTATTAAGCAACAAAAAATCACCACACTTTTCATAATAATCCCCATTATTTTAGGGCTTTTGCCTTTTGTCGCAGGCAGTAGATTTTTGATATTCTCAGCACCGATTTTGGCGATTGGAATCGGCTATTTTGTGCAATTATTATTTTGCTACGAAGCACAATACAAAACCATAAAACACCAATTCAGCAGATATATTTCCGTTGCCGCTGTGGTGCTTTTAGGCTTGTATAGCAGTTACTCCCCCAACACTTTTAGCATGGCAAAACCTGCAATTTTGCAGCTTGAATATTTGCCGCTATTACGCCAATTAAACGCACATACACCAGCCGATTCCTACATTTGGACGAGCTGGGATATAGGATATCCGATTCATTATTATTTAGATAAAAATACTTTTGCAGACGGACAATTTAGCGATGGTGAAAAATTATATTATCTGCATTTTCCTTTGGCAGCTGATAATTTAGCACTATCGGCGAATTTTATGCGTTTTTACAGCGAACAAGGCGTGGCAGGAATGAAAACGCTTTATCAGGCAACTGGCGGTGAGGTAGAAGCTTTTAGATGGTTGAAAGAAGTTTTGTCGAAAAAACCCAAGCGAGCCAAAAAAATAATTGCACGAAAATTACCCAATCTCAGCACAACATCAGCCGATTTGACTACAGTGGAACAGTGGCTGTCTTTTTTATATCCAAAACAAAACAAGGCGATTTATTTATTTCTGCATCAACGTATGCTGAAAACAGTTACTTGGTTTAAACAAGGAAGTACAGATTTAGCCACAGGAAAAGGGGTCGATATGCCATTTTTTTTAGGGTTTGAAAACCTGCTGGAGGATTCTACTGGTATTCAAAATGACAAAATAATTATTGACCGCCAAAAAAGAATAATTACCGACAAGTCAACAAAAGTCTCACGCCCATTATCACACCTATTAACCCGCGATAATAACGGCTCAAAAACCACCCGTTTTCTCCGTCTAAAACGCCAGCAGTATTTTGCATTTGAATGGGACAAAACCTCTGGTTACGGGGCAGTTATGTCAAATGAATTATCCAAAACCAGCCTGAATAAATTATTTATGCGCAAGAAAAAATCAGATTATTTTCAAGCAATATCATTAAAATCGCCCGCTTATCAAATATGGAAAGTGCAGGGCGATGTTATACCATTATTCAAGAATAAGTGAATAATCTAGTACCCATTTTTGCAACTATTATGAAAATTCGCTATCCAGATATAGAGCCTTTTAAGCATTTTTTTTTGAAAACGGAAAGTGAACATTTAGTTTATGTAGAACAATCTGGAAATATTCACGGTATCCCTGTTATTTTTTTGCATGGTGGGCCTTGTTCAGGAACGAAACCAAATCACCGCTGTTTTTTTAATCCAGAAAAATATCATATCATTTTGATGGATCAACGGGGTTGTGGGCAATCACAACCTTTTGGCGAGTTAAAAAACAATACTACACAGTATTTAATTGAGGATATGGAAAATATTCGGATACATTTGAATATTAAAAAATGGCTGATATTTGGCGGTTCTTGGGGTAGTACTTTAACTTTATTGTATGCTCAGCAACATAAAGAAAAAGTATTGGGTATGGTGATTCGTGGCATTTTTTTAGCTCGGCAGAAAGATATGGATTGGTTTATAAAAGAGTCTGGTGTGGGAATGATATTCCCCGAAAAGTGGCAGCAGTTGATGAATAGTGTCCCTCAGTATCCATGCCTTGATATTATTAAAGAGCTGTATGATGCGACTTTTTCTCAGGATGAAGTCACTAGAAAGCAGGTGACAAAAGCCTGGATGGAGTGGGGAGGGCAGGTTGCGTTGATGGCTGATTTCCAAGAAGATGAGGCTTTACTTATTTCTGAGAAAATGATGAAACAGGTTCAAATGGAATTGCATTATGCAGAAAATCAATATTTTATTTCAGAAAATCAGGTTTTAAAAGGCTGTGATGTTCTACAAGATATTCCAGTGATTATCGTTCATGGAAGAAATGATCTGGCTTGCCCAATGGAGGCAGCGGTTAGTTTATCTAAGTTTTTACCTCATGCGCAGTTCAAAATTTTACAAAATTCAGGGCATATTGCGAGTGGGGAAGAAATGATTAATGCTTTGGTTGGTGCCGCAGATAATATGCTGGAACTGATACAATGATGCGTTGATTAATAGTTAATTTCTCAAGATGCAAAAAAAAAGAATAATCATTGCAATGACGGGTGCAACTGGTGCCATTTATGGTATCAGAATTTTGCAAGTATTAAGTGAGCAGGACGAGTGGGAGTCGCATTTAATAATTTCATCAGCTGGGTTGGTTAATTTAAAACATGAAATGGGCATGGAACGTTCTGAATTATATGCATTGGCAGATGTAGTGCATGGGGTTAATGACATTGCTGCCAGCATTGCCAGTGGTTCATTTAAAACAGAAGGTGTAATTATTGCGCCTTGTTCTATGAAAACATTGTCGGCCGTTGCACATGGCTTTGGTGATAATTTGATTTCCCGTTCTGCTGATGTGGCATTAAAGGAGCGTCGGAAGGTGGTGATTATGCCACGCGAAACACCTTTGAATTTAGCACATATTCGTAATATGGCGAGTGCTACTGAAATGGGAGCGATTATCTTTCCTCCTATGCCAGCGTTTTACAGCCAATCAGATTCAATTGCTGCCATGGTGGATGAAGGTGTTGGTCGTGTATTGGATATGTTTGCTGTGAATGTGGATGGGCTGTTTAAACCTTGGGGGGGATTATAGAACTGCCATTAAACAGGGAGACCTCTTATCACTTTATAAGCTAACTAAAAATAGAAGGTTATCAATAAGTAGCCACCCCCTTAAAAACACCATAACAACTTGATTTATAATAATAAAACCAACAAAAACCATAGACAAATCAACCAGTATTTGGTAAAATAACGGCTATTTCTTGGTTGTTTTGCTGATAAAACATACTAACAAAATCAACCCCAAACACAGAGCAACTAAACCTCTTTCATTCAGAGTTATTTGTTGAATAGGGTATAAGATCCGCGTCACTCCCTCCGTCATTCCTGCATGTGGTAACAAAAGTTCCAGTTACTTTAGTCCTGAGTCCTGAGTCTTTAGTCTTTAGTCTTTAGTCTTTAGTCTTTAGTCTTTAGTCTTTAGTCTTTAGTCTTGAATCTTTAGTTTTGAGTCTTGAGTCTTTAGATCCGTAGGGTGCGTTCCACGCACCAGAACTAATCAAAAATCAAGAGATCCTTAGTCTTTAGTCTTTAGTCTTTAGTCTTTAGTCTTTAGTCTTTAGTCTTTAGTCTTTAGTCTTGCGTCTTGCGTCTTTCGTCTTTAGTCTTTAGTCTTTAGTCCTGAGTCCTTTTTAAAGACTACTGTGCGTTGCCTTAGCTAGTAGACGTTTGATATTGAACAGTAAAGTCATTCATGGTTGATAATGCGGCTTCGAGTTCGTCACTATTATTCAGTTGAAAGGCATTGACACCGACTCGGGACAAGTAAAAAACCTGGTCAGGCATAAAGTTACCCATGGCTCTTATTTCATCTTTAAAATCATATCTGCTACGCAACAAGCGAGCATGAGAGAATAATCTGCCATCAGTAAATGCAGGAAATTCAAGCCCAATTAGATGGATTTTATTTAAGTCGTCTGATATATCTTCAATGATGTCAGAGGGTGCCAGCCTAATGCCTATTTTGCCAGCATGGCTACCCAGCGATGATTTTTCATCATTCCAGCGAGAGAGTGAAATAGTAATATTCCCTAGACTAATAGCATCATCATCCGTGATGTGAGACCAGTTGTCTTCAATAATTTTTTTGTCTTTAATTATTTTCATGGTCTTAATATACCGCTTCTTTAAATGGGCTTACACCAATACGATTTACCGTATCTAAAAATATTTCATTATCTTGGCGTTGTTTTATATAAACGTCCAAAATGGTTTCTATGGTCTGTGTAATTTTATTTTTCGCAACCGCCGGCCCAAGCCTTTTACCAAGCGCTGCATCGTTTTCGGATGATCCGCCTAGGGTGACCTGATACCATTCAACACCTTTTTTATCGACTCCTAAAATACCAATATGTCCTACGCTTTGATGTGCGCAACCATTCATGCATCCAGACATATTAATTTTTAATTCACCAATATCGTGAAGATAGTCAATGTCGTCAAGGGCTTCGTTGATTTCTTTGGCAATGCCAATAGATCCTGCATTTGCTAATGTACAGAAATCAAGTCCGGGGCAGCAAATCATATCAGTGGCAGTGCCAATATTTGGCGTGGCAAGTGATAGCTTGTCCAGTTTTTGCCAAAGGGCAAATAGTTCTGCTTGTTTGACATCAGCAAGTACTAGGTTTTGTCGATGTGTTGTTCTGATTTCCCCAAAGCTGTATTGGTCGGCAAGCTCAGCGACTGCATCCAGTTGTTTGTCAGTAATATCACCGGGAGGTGAGTTAGGGGCTTTTAAAGATACATACACAGCGCGATAAGCAGATATTTTATGTGCTACTGTATTTAAGTTTATCCAAGTATTAAAGGCAGAATTTTCAATTTTGCTAGATTCAAAACTGGCATCTTGTTTTGCCAGAGTTTCATACCAAGGCGGCTTAAACTCAGCCTGCATGTTGCTAATGCGATCTTCGCTGACTTCCATTCCATCTTTGATTTGTAGCCATTCTGTTTCAACCCATTTGCTCATTTGTTCTATACCGCTTTCTCGAACCAGTATTTTTATCCGAGACTTGTATTTATTGTCTCGTCGGCCTTTCAGATTATAAACACGAAGAATGGCTTCCAGATAAGAAAGTAAATGTTGTTTTTCTAGGAAAGGACGAATTACTTTGCCAATAATGGGTGTGCGACCCAGTCCTCCGCCAACCAGAATTTTAAAACCGGTTTCCCCCATTTCATTTTTGACTAAGTAAAGGCCTATATCATGAAGTTGAGTGGCTGCTCTATCTTGCTCAGATCCGCTGACGGCAATTTTAAATTTGCGTGGTAAATAGGCAAACTCAGGATGCAATATAGTCCATTGACGAATGATTTCACAGTATGGGCGCGGGTCTTCTATTTCATCTGTGCAGACACCTGCAAGCGGGTCTGTTGTAGTATTTCTCAGGCAGTTACCGCTGGTTTGAATCGCGTGCATTTGTACGCTAGCCAAATCGGCTAGAATGTCTGGGACATTTTCTAGCTCAGGCCAGTTAAACTGGATGTTTTGGCGGGTTGTTATGTGCGCGTAGCATTTATCATATTTTCTTGAAATATGAGCAAGCATACGAAGTTGTTTGGAGGAGATTAAGCCATAAGGACCAGCAACGCGTAGCATGGGTGCATGGGTCTGGATATAAAGTCCATTCATTAAACGTAATGCGCGGAATTCATCTTCACCGATTTTGCCTTGTAAATAGCGTTCGGTTTGTTTTTTATATTGATTAACCCGTTCATCAATCAGGGTCTGGTCTGTTTCTGTGTACTGATACATTATGGTTTATAAGCTATTAAATCAAGTCTGACAATAATATACTGAGATGCTTTAAATGACAAAGATTATTATATAAGGTACCATTGAAAAAATTTTTATGAGACCTCAGCATAACTCTGGTGATGAGAGAAAAACGATAGAATTTTTCAGGTTTTAGTCAAAATACAAGTGTAATAGTAAGCTATTGCACGTTATTTTGGCTGAAAGATGGAATACTTCTAGCCTTTTTTATCCGTTTATGAATGCTGAGGTCTCTATATTGTATTTATTATTTATTGGAGGTTATTTTGTTAGGTTTGATTTTGATTTTTTCAGGCTTTTTATTGGTACCAGAACTGGCAATGGCAGAGGTATACGATGAGGATTTTAAAAATTTAGGTCTCACTGGGACAGAAAGAGGGATTTACACCGTTCTAATTTTTATTATCGCATACGGCTTTGTTATGGCTGAAGAATTTACCGGTTTGCGCAAATCCAAACCCGTAATTCTAGCGGCGGGTATTATTTGGGCACATGCTGCTATTTTAGCTGCTGAGAAGGGTGTTTCAATAGAGCAATTGCATGAAGCCTTTGAATATAATTTAGCGGAATATGCTGCCTTGATGCTGTTTTTGCTGGTTGCGATGACCTACATTAACGCGATGGCAGAACGTAATGTGTTTGAGGTTTTGCGATCATGGATGATAAGAAAACAATTTAGTTATAAACAATTGTTTTGGGTAACAGGCATCATCACTTTCTTTTTATCATCAGTGGCAGATAATTTAACCTCTGCATTGTTGGTAGGTGCAGTCGTGCTGGCTGTGGGTAAGGGCAATGATAAATTTGTTGCTATAGGTCTGGTTAATTTGGTGGTTGCTGCTAATGCTGGAGGGGCTTTTAGTCCTTTTGGTGATATTACCACCTTAATGGTTTGGCAGGCAGGGTATGCTGATTTTTTTGATTTTTTTGAATTGTTTATTCCCTCTGTTGTTAACTATGTGATTCCTGCTACGTTTATGTATATGGCTTTACCCAACGCTCAACCAACAGCCACAGATGAAGCGCAAGTTTATCTTAAACCCGGAGCCATACAAATTTGTGCTTTGTTTGCATTGACTATTGTATTGGCCGTTAGTTTTAAACAGTTTTTTCATTTACCTCCATTTATGGGCATGATGACGGGTCTATCGTTATTAATGATTTATGGTTTTAGTATTAATAAGCTATATCAAAATGAATCGTTTGATATATTTAATAAAATACGCGATGCAGAGTGGGATACATTGTTGTTCTTCTTTGGTGTTGTTTTTGCGGTAGGTGGTTTAGGTTATATTGGTTATTTAGAACTGATCTCAGGTGCAATGTACGATGGCTTGGGAGATACAACGGCTAACATTCTAGTGGGTATGATATCTGCCATTGTTGATAATATACCGGTGATGTTTGCGGTGCTTAATATGGATCTTGAAATGGATTTGTACCAATGGATGCTGGTTACTCTGACTGCAGGTACGGGGGGTTCATTATTGTCAGTTGGTTCTGCGGCAGGCGTTGCTTTAATGGGTCAATCAAACCATAAATATACTTTCTTTAGCCATATTAAATGGACACCAGTGATTGCCTTAGGTTATTTTGCCAGTGTTGTGACGCATTATTTGATTAATGGGTAGTTGATGTTGGAGCCACTTGATGGCTTAGTTCTCTTCTCTATATAGCGTTAAAAAAAGCATCTTTCTGTTGGCTCCGAAAGATGCTTTTTTATTGCCATCAAGAAAAGTAGACAGGGTGATTGTTTAATTCTGTTTTTAGAGTTTATTACCAAGCTGAAAATATTTTTCTGCCAAAATAATCAGCAGTAATACGGGAATCCCCATGATTGCTGTTATTAAAAAGAATTGTGAATAGCCGAGTGTTTCGACAAGCGTGCCAGAGTAGCCGCCTAATATTTTAGGAAGAAGTGTCATTAATGAGCTGAAAATGGCATATTGCACGGCGGTGAATGAGATATTGGTCAGGCTCGATAAAAACGCAATAAAGGCTGCACTAGCTAAGCCAGCAGAAAGGTTGTCGGCTGAAATAACAAGGTAGAGCATAAACATATCATGCCCTGCTTGAGCCAGCATCATAAAAAGTAAATTAGTTAAAGCCGAGAGTAGTGCGCCCAGAAAGAGAATGCGCATAACCCCAAATCGAACCGCTAATAGTCCTCCTAGAAAGCCGCCTGCAATCGTCATTGCTAAACCAAAACTTTTTACTACACTGGCAATTTCAGGTTTGGTAAAGCCCAAGTCTTGATAAAAAACGTTGGAAATAACACCGAGTACAATATCTGAAATACGGTATAAGCCAATTAAAGCTAATAAAAGCCATGCAAGCAGGTAGCCGTATCGTTGAAAGAAGTCCTGAATCGGCACCATATAAGTTTGAACCGCTATTTGCTGTTTGACAATGCCAGAAAGAATGACACATTTTCCGATAATGCTAGCGATGATCAATGCTAAAACTAGCCGGCAAAGCTCAATAATGAATCCTACTAACGGCTTGTTAGAAATTAGTGTACTTACTATTAATTTAGCCTTTTCAGCCAGTTCGGTGCTGTAATAAAAACAAGCGATAAAGGTAGAAACTAATGCGATAAAAAGGAATAAAAAACCAAGATGGTCTTTGTGGATATTTGAACTATTACCGATTACTTGAGGAGAGGGTTCTGCAACCATTAAAGTAGTTATAACACCAATGAGCATAAAGCTACTGATTAGTAGGTAGCTTGATTGCCATGCGTGGTAGTCATAAGTTTCTGTTGTAGAGCCAAAATAGCTAGCCAAAAATAATGCGCCAGCACCCGCTACTAGCATACCTATTCGATAGCCTGCTATATAGCTGGATGACATTAATGCTTGAAGACTACTGTCGGCTGATTCGATACGATAAGCATCAATGACTATATCTTGTGTTGCTGATGAGAAACCTAAGCATACAGCGGCCCATGCCATTAATGTCAAAGTGTCCTTGGCAGGGTCAACGAATGCCATGGCTACTATAGAAAGTATAACTATTATTTGTGATAATAATAGCCACGCACGTCGTCTGCCTAAAAGTTTGCTTAATAGGGGTAGGGGCAATTTGTCGACTAAGGGAGCCCAAACGAATTTGAAAGAATAACCCAGTGCAGCCCAACTAAAATAAGTGACAGCTTCTCGCTGTACTCCTGCTTCTCGTAGCCATAAGCTGAGGGAGGAAAAAATCAAAAGTAGAGGTATGCCGGCTGAAATACCCAGAAAAAGCATGGTAACGACTCTAGGATGGGAGAATGCGGCTAATGTAGTAAATACGCTTTTTGTTGGGTTGGTAATACTCATGTTGTTGGCATTATGTAATCATAATCAATGATGAGTGGAGCGTGGTCGGAAAAGCTCTGCTCTCTGTATATTTCTGTGGATACAATGTTAGCTTTATTTTTAAAGTTTGGCGATAATATTTGATAGTCAATTCGCCACCCGACATTGTTGGCGCGCGCTTGTCCGCGATTTGACCACCAAGTGTATTGGTGGTCTTGTTGATCTAGCTCACGAAATGCATCCACAAAACCGACATCATCAAATAAAGTATCTAGCCAGGCACGTTCTTCTGGTAAAAAACCTGAATTTTTTTGATTGCCTTTCCAGTTGCGAATATCTTCATTTTTATGGGCAATATTCCAGTCTCCACAGATAATTGCATCCTGTTTACTGGATTTCATGGTTTTAAGTTTACGCATCATATAATCCATGCAGCGATACTTGGCTTGTTGTCGCTCTTCTTTTGCAGAGCCTGATGGCATATATAAGGAAATCACGCTTAAATCGCCAAAAATAGCTTCAATATAGCGTCCTTCACTGTCAAATTCATTATTGCCCATACCGATAATGACGTTTTCTGGTTTTTGTCGGCAATAGAGTGCGACACCGCTATAGCCTTTTTTTTCTGCATCATGATAATAACAATGATATCCTTCTGGCCAAAAGGCTTTAGCCTCTAATTGCTCGGTCTGTGCCTTTGTTTCTTGTATGCAAATAAGGTCAGCATTTTGTTCTGCCATCCACAAGAAAAATCCTTTTCGTTCAGCCGCTCTAATGCCATTGGCATTTAGTGAAATAATACGCATATTAAATTGAGTATTGCAGAATTGTTGAGTAAATCGTATTATACTCAGTTCTCTAAAATATATGCTCCCTTAATTAAGGCAGTTTGGAATCAAAATGAAAGCAGAAATTCATCCTGAATATAAACAAATTACTGTAACATGTGGCTGTGGTAATAAATTTGAGACGGGCTCAGTATTAACTGAGGACTTAAGTGTAGAGGTTTGCTCTTCATGTCATCCTTTTTACACGGGCACGCAAAGAGTGGTAGATACAGCGGGTCGTGTTGATAAGTTTCGTAAGAGATTTGGTAAATAAGCTGACTTTTCAATTTCTATGGTTGGTAAGTTCCTAAAGTAAAGGATGCTAGTATGGTTAAAGATACAGTAACAATTAGAAATAACAAAACAGGGAAAGAGGTTGACCTTCCATTACAATATGGCACTGTTGGGACACCTGCAGTGGATATAGGCTCCTTAAATAAGGAGATCGGCACCTTTACTTTTGACCAAGGCTTTATGTCTACGGCAAGTTGTAAAAGTGCTATTACCTATATTGATGGGGATAAAGGCGTTTTACTGTATCGAGGCTACCCTATAGAGCAATTAGCAAAAAACAGTTCATTTCTTGAGGTTGTTTATTTGTTGATGAACGGTGAGCTACCCAGAGAAAATGAATTATTTTCATTTACCAGTGAAATAAAACAGCATTCAATGATTCATGAAGCCTTGAGAGTATTTTTCAATGGCTTTCATTATGATGCGCACCCCATGTCTATGATGGTAGGTGTGATGGGATCTTTATCTGCATTCTATCATAGTGAGCTAGATATGAATGATCCTGAGCATCGGCGTATTTCTGCCATGCGTATGGTGGCAAAAGTACCCACCATCGCAGCAGCAAGTCATCGACACTCCGTGGGATGGCCTTTTATTTATCCCCGTCTGGATTTAGATTATTGTGGAAACTTTATGAATATGATGTTTTCATTACCGGGACAGCAATATATTGATGAAAATAATTACATTGATCCCGTTGCTGTCAAGGCATTAAATTTATTGTTTATTTTACATGCAGATCATGAGCAAAATGCCAGTACATCAACAGTAAGACTTGCGAGTAGTACGGGGGCTAATCCTTATGCATGTGTTGCTGCAGGTATTTCTGCTTTGTGGGGACCGGCGCATGGCGGTGCCAATGAAGCGGTTTTAAGTATGCTGGCAGAAATCGGTACGGTTGATAGGATTCCAGAGTTTATTGCCAAAGCGAAAGATAAAAATGATCCATTCAGGTTGATGGGCTTTGGTCATCGCGTATACAAAAATTTTGACCCAAGAGCGACTATCACTCGTGAAACCTGTTATGAAGTTTTAGAAAAGTTTCCTAGCGATGATCCTTTGTTTGATCTGATGTTAGCATTGGAAGAGTTTGCTTTGAAAGATGAATATTTTATTGAGAAAAAACTGTATCCGAATGTAGATTTTTACTCAGGTATTATTTATAAAGCATTAAAAATACCAGAAGATATGTTTACTGTGATGTTTGTGATTGCTAGAACAGCAGGCTGGGTTTCACATTGGTTGGAAATGATGTCTGAGCCTGGTCAGCGTATAGGCAGACCTCGTCAAATATACACGGGTTATGATGTTCGCGATTATAAACCAGTGCTAGACAGATAAAAGCCAAGTAACTACCCAGCGTTACCTCCTATTGGACAAAATAGAGGGCAATCTAAGCCGTTGCGATTAAATCAGAACAAGCTATCTGCATCGGTTTCTTCTAAATCTTCTGCATTAATATCTAAATAAGAATACTCTGTTGGGCTGTTTTCATTTCTAAAATACTCCCAAATTCCATGACCGTCTGTTTCCGCTAGTTTTCCTGTTTTGGGATCAATATAAACTTCTTCTATACCTTCTGGAATTACTAGGCTTTGTTCGGGTTTATCCTTTAAAGCTATTTTCATGAAATCAATCCAGATAGGAAGAGCCGCTTTCCCGCCAGTTTCATTTCTGCCTAAAGGCTTTGATGAATCAAACCCTAGCCAAGCAGAAGCCGCTATGCCTGAACTAAAACCATTAAACCAGGCATCTCTTTGCTCGTTCGTTGTACCTGTTTTCCCCGCTAGATCTGTTCGACCCAATACCTTTGCTTTGGTTGCTGTTCCTCTTTGTACGACATCTCTTAACAATGAATTCATCAAGAAATTAACTTGTGGTGAAATAATACGTGAAGCATAGTGTATATCTTTAATTGATGAATTTTCACAGCTTGGACAGACTATTTTGGGCGTTGCTTGAAATAAGACTTTACCCTTATTGTCTTCAATACGATCAATAAAGTAAGGTTCAATAAGAAATCCACCGTTAGCGAATACGGAAAAAACAGTCGCCATTTGCAGTGGGCTTGCATATCCACTACCTAATGCCAATGAAAGACTTTTTGGTAATTGTTCTTGTTTGAAACCAAAACGAAGAGCAGTATCAGTCACCTTTTTAATACCAAGCTCTCGTAGCAAGCGTATAGAAATAAGGTTTCTTGATGTTCGTAAAGCATTTCTTAGCGGGGTCATACCAAAGAATTTTTTACTGTAATTTTCGGGTCTCCATGCACTTTCTTGTGAAGGTTCGTCAACAACGACAGGTGCATCATTGATGAGGCTGGCTGTAGTAAATCCATTCTCAAGAGCCGTCGTATAGATTATAGGCTTGAAACCTGAGCCAGGTTGTCGCTTAGACTGAATGGCACGGTTGTATTTGTTATGGAAAAAGTCAAAGCCACCTGACAAAGCTAGGATAGCACCATCATTTGAATTTAATGCGACAAAGGCAGCCTCGGTATTGGGTATTTGGGCTAAACTCCATCTGCTGTCTTTAAGCTGTCTAACTCGCACTAGGTCATTTACTTTTAAAACATCATTAATTGATTTTAATTTTGGTCCCATATAATTTTGTGATTTTAATGCTCTTGCCCATTTGATTTGATCAAAAGGTATTTTAATTAGTGATTTGTCTGATAGGCTTGCAGTGGCAATATCATCATTTATTTCTACGATATGCGCTGATTGTGTGTCAGCAATTGTTGTAAAGTCTGATGTTTCAAGCTCGGTCGAAATTTTATTAGCATGAGGTAAGGAGCGGTAGCCATGACGCCGGTCGTAATTATGCAAGGCAGACTGAATAGCATGAGTTGCTGTTGCTTGCATTGTGCTATTAATTGTAGTGAATACTTTTAGACCCAAGCTAAATGCTTTTTCACCGTACTGTTTAACGATCTCTTGGCGAACCATTTCTGCAACATAAGGTGCAGGTGCATCGAGTTGATTTGAATGCACAGTTGCAGTAATAGGACTGTTGAAGGCAATGTCAAATTCTGCCTGGTCGATGTAGCTTAGCTTAAGCATTCTTCTTAAAACATAATTTCTACGTTGTAAGGCTCTTTCGGGATCGCTGATTGGGTTGTAAGCTGAAGGGGCTTTAGGCAAGCCAGCAATCATGGCTAACTGGGCAAGATTAAGCTCCCCTAAAGTCTTGTCATAGTAGGTAACAGCAGCAGCAGCTACACCATACGAGCGATGACCTAAATAAATTTTGTTTAGGTACAGTTCCAGAATCTTGTCTTTTGAATATTCCTGCTCGATTTGTAAGGATAAAAGGATTTCTTTGATCTTTCTAATATAAGTCTTTTCTCTGGTCAGCAGAAAATTTCGGGTGACTTGCATGGTAATCGTGCTACCCCCCTGTTTCTTTTTGCCGGTCAATAATAATTGAAATGTAGCACGAATAAGACCTCGGTAATCTACACCAAGGTGTGAATAAAACCTATCGTCTTCAGCAGCAAGAAAGGCATTAATGAGTTGTTGAGGTGCCTCTTTAATATTAATAGGGATTCTTTTTTTCTCTCCAAACTGGGCGAGTAGAAGCTTGTCATGACTATAAATGGATAAAGGTGTCTGGTATTCAACATTATGCAGTTGTTGGATGTCAGGTAGTTCTTGTTTAAGGTTAAAATAGGCAATAATTAGTAGACAGAATAATAAGGAAAAAGGGATAAAAATCCATTTTAATGTCGATTTTATGAAAGTTTTTGTAGACACACAATATCCGTAATAAATATAAAAAGACCTGAGATCTCATAAAAAGAGAATTTAAGGTGTCTTTATAACATGTGTGTAATTGACTGGCTATTTTGACCTACTCTTAAACAGGGGAGTGAATAGCAGATATAAGCGAGAGCTCGATAAAAATATGATAGTAAGATAGCTAGAGACCTCAGCCAATATAACAGCATTGCTTGAGCTTATATGATGGAAAATGTTTTTTTAGTAAAAAAGAAAAAGCTTACTATACTTCATCAGTAATGAGGTTTTGATTGATCTGGCTCCAACATAATTTGGCAGTATCAAAATATAAATAATTGAAAATTTACCTGATGAATAGGGTTCATGCATGAGCTGGTTTAATAGTGGTCAAGCTACCGTACTTGGTATTGATATTAGTACGACAGCAATAAAATTACTGGAGTTGAGTAAGTCTGAGACTCAATATCGAGTTGAAAGTTACGCTGTTGCTCCATTGCCTCAAGATTCGGTTGTAGATAAAAACATTACAAACATTGATGTTATCGCCAACGCGATTAAAACTGCAATTAAGCAATCGGGTACAAAAACTAAAAATGCTTGTGTAGCGGTTGCAGGCTCGTCAGTAATGACAAAGGTTATTTCCATGCCGGGTTTTTTAACCGAAGATGAAATGGAGGAACAGATATTGGTAGAGGCTGATCAGTATGTGCCATATTCACTTGATGAAGTTAATCTGGACTTTGAAGTGCAACAAGAAACAGAAAACAATCCAGAAATGGTGGATGTTTTATTGGCAGTATCAAGGCGTGAGAATGTGGATGACCGAGTTGAAGCTCTGGAAAAAGCAGGATTGAAAGCCAAGATTGTTGATGTCGAGGCTTTTGCCATGGAAAATGCATTTTCGTTATTAGCTGATCAATTAGTGGATGCTATAGATAATCAAACGATAGCCATTGTTGATATTGGGGAAACCATGTTAACACTCAATGTATTGCATGAATGCCGAACGGTTTATACGTGGGGACAAGATTTTGGTGGCAAACAGTTAACCGAAGAAATTCAACGGCGCTATGGCTTATCTTATGAACAAGCTGGGTTGGCTAAAAGGCATGGTAGTTTGCCTGACAATTATATGACGGATGTATTAGACCCCTTTAAAAAATCAATGGTGCAGCAAATAGCACGCGCATTACAATTTTTTGTATCTGCCAGTGCAAATAGAGAGATTGATAGTATTGTATTAACGGGTGGATGTTCTGCTATAGCTGGATTGGAGAAGGCAGTGGAGCAAAGTTTAGGTATACCTGCTTTGGTATCGGATCCGTTCATAAATATGGCTTTATCCAATAAAGTAAAACCACAAAGTTTAAGTAATGATGCTCCCGTAATGATGATTGCATGTGGCTTAGCGTTAAGGAGTTTTGATTAATGCCAACCATTAATCTACTTCCATGGCGAGAAGAGCTGCGACAACAAAACAAGCAAGACTTTATCACTGCGATAGGTGCCAGTGTTTTTGTGACTTTGATATTATTTGGATTGGTTTATTGGCATATTGAAGATATGAAAGAATATCAACAAAGGCGAAATTCAATGCTTGATGAGCAAATTCGCCTAGTTAATAAAAAAATAAAAGAAATAAAAGATATAGAAGAAAAAAAGAATAAATTATTAAGTAAAATTGAAGCCATCCAAACTTTACAAGAGAGTCGTCCTCGGATAGTGCATTTATTTGATGAACTACCTAAAAGCACGCCAGAGGGGATCGTTCTCTCAAAGTTTAAACAAACAGGAGAAACCCTAGTATTTAGAGGTAAAGCACAATCGAATGCAAGCGTGTCTGCTTATATGAGAGGTATCGAAGCATCACCATGGTTAGAAACTCCCGTTTTAAAAGTTATTAAAGGGCAAGGAAAGCTAACAAATGGCTCTCTGAATGATTTTTCTCTGATGGCTAAACAAAGTAAAATGTCCCTAAAAAAGAGTCAGGACTCAGGACTAAAGACTAAAGACTCAGGTCTAAAGTAACTGGAACTTTTGTTGCCACATGCAGGAATGGCGGAGGGAGTGGGGCGGCTCTTATGCCCTATTCAACAAATAACTCTGAATGAAAAGGTTTAGTTGCTCTGTTTGGGGTTGATTTTGTTAGTATGTTTTATCAGCAAAACGACCAAGAAATAGCCGTTATTTTACCAAATACTGCTTGTTTTGCCTATGGGTTTTGTTTAATTTATTGTTATAAATCAGATGGTTGTTGTTTTTTTAAGGGTTGACTAAAAAGATAGGTAATGGGGGCAGGCTTGGAATGAAATATTGAATGAGGATGGTTTTGTTAGAAGTTTATGCAGTAGAGAGTGGAGTTGTTTGGTTTAGTTGTTTTTTGAATATGGTATAAATAAGCACTTTCAACGCGGCTATTGGACAAAATAGAGGGTAAGCTGAGTAGTTATGTAAAAATAAGCCAAAACAACAGGAGGCTCAGAAAAAGTGAATTTAGCAGAAATAAACTGGGACGTTAATGCAGCAGGTACATGGCCTTTAACTGTAAAGATAGCGACTATCGTTTTGGCCTCTTTGCTGGTAGTGGGGACACTTTATTATTATATAATCATAGATCAGCTTAAGCAGTTAGATCAATTACAAATAAAAGAACAAACACTAAAAACTGCATTTGAGTCTAAACAGCAAAAAGCGGTGAATTTAGCTGATTATCGCGATCAATTGAAACAGCTTGAGCTTTCTTTTGCTGAAATGATTAAACAGATGCCAAGCAAAGCAGAAGTGGCAACTCTTCTCATAGATATTTCCCAAACAGGATTAGCCAGTGGGTTAGAGTTTCGTCTTTTTAAACCAACAGTTTCTATACGGGAAGATTTTTATTCAGAGCTACCTATTAGTATTGATGTTGTAGGTAGATACGAAGAGTTAGGTTTATTTATCAGTGGTTTAGCTTCTTTTCCACGGATTGTTACTGTGCATGATATTGCTATTTCTCCTATAAATAGCCCTTTACTAAAAATGAGTGCAACCATTAAAACTTATAGTGAAGAAACAACAGCAGTTAAGAAGGAGAAAAAAGGACGAAGGAGATAATCATGTTTTTATTTAAAAAGGGTTGTTATCAGATGATAAAGAATCTCACCCATGTATTTTTTTGTCTCCTTGTTTTCAATTTAGCTGGGTGTGCAAATAGTGATGTAAGTGACTTAGAACGGTATATCAGTGAGGTAAAAGCAAGACCCAAAGGGGCAATCAAACCTTTACCTGAAATAAAAATTGTAGAACCGTTTATTTTTAATCCAGAAGGATTAAGAGATCCTTTTAGTCCAGTAGAAAGACTTGATGAAACTGGAGATCTTGAGGGTGTTGTAGCAAATTCAGGAATACGACCAGATATGTCGAGAAAAAAAGAAGTGCTGGAAAGTTATTCCTTAGATACATTGAAGATGGTGGGTACTTTGACTTTAAACAAGGTTTCTTGGGCGCTGGTTAAAGCAAGTGACGGTATCATTCATAGAGTGCAGAAAGGGAGTTATATGGGGCGTAATTATGGCAAAATTAGTGGTATTACTGATAATAAGATTGAATTAATGGAAATAGTTACTGATAAACCAGGTGCTTGGCGTAAACAACAAGTTTCAATTGCATTAGCTGAGTCATTTAAGGCTGAGAAATAAATATGCAAAAAAATAAAACAATAAGATTACAAAAAATATCAACAAGCTTTGGCAGATTTAGTTTTGGGTTTATGATTTTATTGACACAAATATCAATAGCATCAGCAAATGAAGTAGCGATAATAGATTTAAACTTTTCTTCTCTGACTGGAGATAAAGTTCAAATTCAGTTGACCATGAATGGTACTGCTATTGCCCCGAAAGTCTTTCAAACAGATAACCCAGCAAGAATTGCCTTAGACTTCCATGGTGTTAAAAGTGCGCTTGAGAAAAAAATGTATACTGTCAACCAGGGGGCTACCAATTCAGTTTTTGTAGTTGAGGCATCAGGAATAACGCGAGTTGTTATTAATCTTACAGAAGCCGTGCCATTTGAGACTAAAGTGGTAGATAATAATGTTTATGTAATTTTAAAGCCAATAGATGTTACCAGCCATCCTAAAAATAGCAATGAGATAGAGCGGGTAGACCAAAGTATTACTCAGTTGCTTCCTGAGCAAACGATTAAAGCGATTGATTTTCGGAGAGGATTAAAAGGTGAAGGACGCTTGTTACTAGAGCTATCCAGTGCAAATACAGTCGTTGATATAAAGCAACGAGGTGGAAAGCTGGTATTGAATTTCCTTAATACTCAATTACCTGATGCGTTGGCTAAAAGTTATGATGTTTCAGACTTTGCAACACCGGTGCAGAAAGTTGAGGCAAAAAAACGTGGCTCAGGCGTTAGCATTAGTATAACGCCCAATGAGGGTAATTTTGATTACTCGTCTTATCAATCCGATGGCTTATTAACGGTTGATTTTATTCCCTTAACAGCAGCAGAAAAAGAGGCATTGTTAAAGGAAAAGTTCCATTATACGGGGGATAAACTATCCTTGAACTTTCAGAATATAGAAGTCAGATCAGTATTACAAATTCTTGCAGACTTTACCGACCTTAACATAATAGCGGCTGATACAGTGGGAGGTACAGTGACTTTACGATTGAATGATGTGCCTTGGGATCAAGCCTTAGACTTGATACTGAAATCGAATGGATTAGCAAAGAGACAAACGGGTAATGTTATTTTAGTTGCTCCTTTTTCAGAAATCATCAAAATTGAAAAAGAAGAGTTAGCCGCTAATAAAGTGGTTAAGCAACTAGAGCCTTTAAAGACTGAATATATTCAAATTAACTATGCAAAGGCTGAAGAAATTCAAATGTTATTGACGGGATCTAGTGTTGTGCAAACCTCTAGTGAGAGATCTTCTCAGATTGAGCCAGCTATTTTTGGTGGCTCAAACACAACGAAAAACAGAGTATTTTTAACTGAGAAAAGTGACACACAAGGTGTATTGTCTTTAAGAGGTAGCTCATCTGTAGATTCAAGAACGAATACAATCATAGTAAAAGATACAGTAGAACAGCTTGAAGAAATCAGAAAAATGATTAAAATTCTTGATGTACCAGTAAGACAAGTGATGATTGAAGCAAGAATAGTCATTGCAGATATCAATTTTGCTCAGGAAATAGGGGTTAAGTTTGGAGTGGCAAAAGGGGATTCTGTATATAAACAATTGATTCCTAGTGTCTCAGCGGATGAAAACTATTTAGTTGACTTAGGTGCTAGCGCGATTAGAGCCCATCCAGCGGGTGCATTAGGAATAACTTTAGCTAGAGCAGCGGACTATGTTTTAAATTTAGAGTTATCTGCTTTGGAAAATGAAAATAAAGGGGAAGTGCTGGCAAATCCACGGGTAATGACATCGGATAGAGAGCTAGCTTTTATTAAGCAGGGTGTGCAAATACCTTTTACCACAGTGAGTCAAAATGGTACACAAATTGAACTCATTGATGCTGTACTAGAGCTTAATGTGACACCGCAAATCACACCCGATGGTGATGTAATAATGGAGTTATTGATTAAGAAAGACGCACCCAATGCAACAGGAGGGATTGATAGAAGGGAGATTGAAACATTAGTTCGTGTAAGTGATGGTGAGACAGTTGTTCTTGGCGGTGTATATGAGAGAAATATAGCACAAGAACAATTCAAAATTCCTTTTTTTGGTGATTTACCAGGTGTTGGGTTTTTGTTCAAAAAGAACACTCAGGGTGACAGTAAAAGAGAATTGTTAATATTTGTTACACCAAAAATAGTAAAGAGTTCTTTATCTGTAAGATAATAAATTACAAAAAAATAAAAGTATTTATAATACCCCTTTTTTTATCGCTTTTAATATATAGTTAATAATGAAATCTGCAGAAAATATATATTTAATTGGTCTGATGGGAGCCGGTAAAACCACGATAGGAAGACAATTAGCTAAATCACTGCAATTACCTTTTTATGACAGTGACAAAGCAATTGAAGAACAAACTGGGGTTGATATTGCTACTATTTTTGAATATGAAGGAGAAAAAGGCTTTAGAACTCGCGAACAAAAGATGATTAATGAGCTAACACAACTCAGTGGTATTGTTTTGGCTACGGGTGGTGGTGCTATTCTAAAAGAGTCTAATCGACAAGTGCTAAAAAATAATGGATTTATAGTGTATTTACAATGTTCTGTTGATAAAATCTTACAAAGAACTAAAAGGGACAGGCAAAGACCGTTGCTTTGTACCGATGACCCAAGAAAAACAATAGAAACATTGTTTGCAGAAAGAGAGTGCTTTTATTTATCCTGTTCAGATTTTCAAATAGAAACCAGTTCTATGGAAAGTAAAGAGGTAGTACAAAAAGTTTTAAATGAATACCAATCAGTTTAAAGAAAATAAATGAAACAGTTGTGTGTTGAATTAGGTGAAAAGTCATATCCCATATATATTGGTTCAAATTTGTTGGGGCAGCAAACCTTGATGCAAAAACATATCAAGTCCAAGCAAGTTTTAATAGTCACTAATACCACGGTTTCAGCGTTATATCTTGAGAAAGTTATAAAAAGTTTACCTACATTTCAAGTTGAAACAATAGAACTTCCAGATGGCGAACAGTATAAAAGTTTAGAGTATTTGACAAAAATATTTGACCTTTTGCTTGAGAAAAAATACAGCCGAAATGCGACATTACTCGCATTAGGAGGTGGTGTTATAGGAGATATGGGCGGCTTTGCCGCCGCATGTTATCAACGAGGTGTTTTTTTTATACAGATACCGACCACGGTGTTAGCACAGGTTGACTCATCTGTTGGAGGGAAAACAGGGGTTAATCACCCGTTAGGCAAAAATATGATTGGTGCATTTTATCAGCCTCAATGTGTCATTGCTGATATTGATGTTTTAGATACTCTTGATGATCGGCATTTGGTTGCAGGCATTGCTGAGATTATCAAATATGGATTAATTAGAGATCTGGCATTATTTGAATGGCTAGAAAAAAATATGTCTTTATTGCTAGCCAGAGATAAAGAGGCTCTTGCTTATGTTATTGAGCGTTCCTGCATCAATAAGGCAGAGATTGTTGCTGAAGATGAGTTTGAATCGGGCATCCGAGCTATCTTAAATTTAGGGCATACCTTTGGACATGCCATTGAAACAGGGATGGGATATGGTGTGTATATTCATGGTGAAGCTGTTGCGATTGGTATGGGATATGCCGCAGATTTATCTCACAGACTGGGTTGGATTTCTACTCAGGATGTTGACAGAATAATTAAGCTATTAAAACAGGCGCAATTGCCTGTTATTCCTCCAAAGAAAATGGATGTCGCACAATTTATTGAGTTAATGTCGGTAGACAAGAAAAACGTGGATGGCAAAATAAGAGTTATTTTACTTGAAGCTATAGGAAAAGCAGCCTTACCTATCAGTGTAGATCAACAACTTTTGGAGCAAACACTCAGAGATTATGGGCAGTAATGTCTTTTCTTCTCAGAGGGTATTATTCCCAAATCCATTGATTTTTCTATTTTGAGCAAAGTACCTAAAAAATATTTATAACAGCTACGTTATTCCCAAAACATCTTGCATATCATACAAACCTGTATCTTTATCTTTTAACCATTCAGCAGCTCTGATAGCGCCATTGGCAAAAGTCATACGACTGCTGGCTTTATGTGTAATTTCAATACGCTCACCTTCATCAGCAAACATTACCGTATGTTCACCGATAATATCACCCGCTCGAATAGTAGAAAAACCAATGGTCTTTCTATCTCGCTCACCGATATTACCTTCCCTTCCATAAGTAGCACAGTCTTTTAAGTCACGATCTAAAGCATCAGCAATCACCTCACCCATGCGTAAAGCGGTACCTGATGGAGCATCAACTTTATGTCTATGATGCGCCTCAATTACTTCAATATCGGTATACTCACCCATCACTTTTGCTGTCATTTCTAACAGTTTAAGTGACAAGTTAATCCCTACGCTCATATTCGGTGCCAAGACAATCGCCACATTTTCAGCAGCCTGACTGATCATTGTTTTTTGTTCATCGGTATAGCCCGTGGTGCCAATAACCAGCTTTTTACCTGCTTTTCGACAAATTTCAATGTATTCCAGAGAAGGAGCAGGACGAGTAAAATCTATTAACAGATCAAATTGATCAGTCACTGAAGATAAATCATCAATAATTTTAATATTAACTGATCCTACCCCTGCTATTTCACCTGCATCTTTGCCTAATGATGGACTTTTTGGTCTGGATACGGCTACAGTTAATTCTGATTTTTTTGATAACACAGCCGCTTTTAGCAAACATAATCCCATTCGTCCTGATGCACCAACAACAGCAATTCGCATTTTTTAGCCAGTCAATTTATCAAAAAAACTTTTCACACCATCAGTCCAGCCATGCTCTTGTGGACTGTGTTTTTTACCACCATCGGATAATGACTGTTTTAGATCTGCAAGCAATGCTTTTTGCTCCTTTGTTAAGCGAACAGGGGTTTCTATTTGAACTTTACACAGTAGATCACCCACTGCACCACCACGGACAGGCTTCACACCTTTGCCTCTGAGTCTAAATAACTTTCCTGTTTGGGTTTCTGCCGGTATTTTTAATTTTACTCGACCATTCAAAGTAGGAACTTCTAATTCCCCTCCCAAACAAGCTGCTGGAAAACTAATGGGTACTTCGCAGTATAAATTGGCCTCATCGCGAGTAAAAATATGATGGTCTTTAACTTGAATCTGTACATATAAATCACCCGATGGTCCACCATTAACACCAGCTTCTCCCTCTCCTGCTAATCGTATACGATCACCATTATCCACTCCAGCTGGCACTTTAACAGACAAGGTTTTATTGTCTTGAACTCGACCCTGTCCACGACATGGGCGACATGGATCTTTTATCTGCGAGCCGCTACCTTTACAGCTAGGACAAGTTTGCTGAACAGAAAAAAAGCCTTGCTGCATCCTGACTTGACCGTGACCTTGACAACTTGTACAAGTCACAGGGCTTGAACCTTTTTTAGCACCCGAGCCTTTACATTCACCACAAACTACTTTTAACGGCACTCTCACAGAAGCTTCTGTACCACCCACCGCTCTCTCTAGCGTTAATTCCAAGTTATAGCGTAAATCGGCCCCACCTTGTCCACTGCTTCGTCTACGACCGCTACCGCCTGCACCACCAAAGATATCACCAAAAACATCACCAAAGATATCACCGAAATCAGCACCACCGCCGCCAAAACCTCCTGAACCACTACCCATTCCTTGCTCAATACCAGCATGACCAAACTGATCATAAGCCGTTCTTTTTTTGGGGTCAGACAGAATTTCATAAGCCTGCTTGGCTTTTTTAAATTTTTTTTCAGCCTGATCAGGATTATCGGTATTTCTGTCAGGGTGATATTTCATTGCTGAGCTTTTATAGCTCTTTTTTAATTCAGCATCACTGGCATTTTTTTCAACACCCAGAATTTTATAAAAATCTTCTTTTGCCATAAGGTAAATAATTGCCAGTAAGAATCGGTAATTTTTTTATAGTCTACTTTTTAAGGAAAAAAGGGCTATAAAATAGCCCTTATCAGGAACGACTTATTTATTATCGTCGTCTTTTACTTCTTCAAACTCAGCATCAACCACATTGTCGTCGGGAGCTGTAGACTCATTTGTAGTTGCTGAACCTGCTTCAGAAGGTGCGCCTTCTGCTTCTGCTTTTTGTGCGTACACACGCTCAGCCAATTTACCAGACAATTCAGTTAATGCTGTTGTTTTTGCTTCGATAGCATCTTTATCATCTGCTTTAAGCACCTCTTTTAGTTCAGATACTGCTGCATCAATCGCTGTTTTTTCATCTTCGCCGACTTGATCTCCTAATTCTTCCATAGATTTTTCAGTGGCATTAATCATGCCTTCTGCAGAGTTTCTTGCAGAAACTAATTCAGTCACTTTCTTATCTTCATCAGCATGTGCTTCAGCATCTTTAATCATACGATCAACCTCATCATCCGATAAACCACTAGAAGCAGTCACCACAATCGATTGCTCTTTACCTGTTGCTTTATCTTTAGCTGAAACATTGAGAATACCATTAGCATCAATGTCAAATGATACTTCAACCTGTGGAATACCACGCTGTGCAGGTGGAATATCGGTTAAATCAAAACGACCCAATGATTTATTACCACTAGCCACTTCACGTTCACCTTGTAAAACATGAACAGTTACTGCTGTTTGATTATCTTCAGCCGTAGAAAACACTTGGGAAGCATTAGTAGGTATCGTGGTATTTTTATCAATCAGTTTGGTCATTACACCGCCCATTGTCTCAATACCCAAAGATAGTGGTGTCACATCCAGCAACAATACGTCTTTAACATCTCCACCTAAAACACCCGCTTGAATGGCAGCACCTAAGGCAACGGCTTCATCAGGGTTCACATCTTTACGGGGTTCTTTAGCAAAAATGCTTGCTACAATCTTTTGCACTTTAGGCATGCGTGTTTGACCACCGACGATAATCACATCATCAATTTCTGATGCAGATAGACCTGCATCTTTTAATGCTTTTTCACAAGGTATTTTTGTTCTTTCTATTAAATCATCAACCAATGATTCTAATTTTGCGCGCGTTAATTTAACATTTAGATGCTTAGGGCCTGACGCATCTGCAGTGACATAGGGAAGATTAATATCAGTCTGCTCAGAGGATGACAATTCAATTTTGGCTTTTTCTGCAGCCTCTTTAAGACGTTGTAGTGCTAATGGATCATTATGTAAATCAACACCATTATCTTTTTTAAATTCATCCGCCAAAAAGTCAATAATTCTTAAATCAAAATCTTCGCCACCTAAGAAAGTATCACCATTAGTTGATAACACTTCAAATTGATGTTCACCTTCAATTTCTGCAATTTCAATAATAGAAATATCGAATGTACCACCACCCAAATCATAAACCACAATGGTTGAGTCACCTCGTGGCTTATCCATACCAAACGCTAACGCTGCCGCTGTTGGCTCATTAATAATACGTTTTACTTCTAGACCTGCAATGCGTCCCGCATCTTTGGTCGCTTGACGCTGTGAGTCATTAAAATATGCAGGGACAGTAATAACCGCTTCTGTCACTTCTTCACCCAAAAAGGCTTCCGCATCTTTTTTAAGCTTCATTAAAATACGTGATGAAACTTCAGGGGCTGCCATTTTTTTACCATGACACTCAACCCAAGCATCACCATTGTCAGCTCCAACAATATTATAAGGCACCATTTTGATGTCTTTTTGCACCACATCATCTTTAAATTTTCGACCGATTAAACGTTTGATTGCAAATAAGGTGTTTTTAGGGTTTGTGACGGCTTGTCTTTTTGCAGCCTGCCCAACCAAAACTTCTTCATCACCAGTAAAGGCAACAATGGAAGGTGTAGTACGCGCACCTTCACTATTCTCAATGACTCTTGATGTGCCATTTTCTAATACGGCCACACATGAATTTGTGGTACCTAAATCAATTCCAATTATTTTAGCCATTTGACTCTCCAGACTTTAATGTTATTTTGTATGGTATCTATATAAGGTTTATTTTGTTTATTTCAAGCTTGTTCATCTAAGTTTATTGAATCACTTGCTGGTTTATTATCCTCACTTTCTATTGTATTATCAGCTTGATCCTCAGCATTTTTAACGGCTTGAGAAACCACAACCATTGCTGGACGAATCAAACGTCCATTCAAAACATATCCTTTTTGAAAAACATTTAACACTGTATTTGGCTTGACATCAGCACTGGGCTGCATGGTCATCGCTTGATGTAATTCTGGATTAAAGGGCTGTCCCGCAGGTTCTATCGCTTCTATATTAAACTTGGAAAACACAGTTTCAAACTGCTTAATGGTTAAGGCACTGCCTTCTCTTAAAGCAACCACTTCTGGGTTATCACTGGTTGATGCTTGAATACCTAACTCCAGACTATCAATCACAGCCAACAATTCTTTAGCAAATCGCTCCAAAGCATATTTATGTGCACTTTCTAAATCCTTTTGCGTTCTTCTTTTCAAGTTCTGCATTTCAGCCTGAGATCGAACGGCTTTATCCCAATTTTCTGTTGCTTTTTTTTCAGCCTGTTTTAATTGTTTTTGCAGCATTTCTAACGATATTTCTTCAACGGGTTGATCCTGTTCAGCCTCTTTCTTATTAGCTTCTGTCTCTAACTCATTACTTGTTTCATCCGTTTCAAGCTGATCATTTTGTTTATCATTTTCTGAAATTGGTTCCAGAACTTCCCCAATTAATTCGCTATCTGATTTTTCATCAGACATGCTATTCTCATTACTCATTTACCACTCCAAAATGCTATATTGCGATGTTGTTTATGATGGGGTCTTTCACTTGGGATTCAAGGCTGGGTATAATAATTTTGCAGGGTAAGACGCAGTGATGAAGGTCGAAAGTAGGTTTATCAGCCCTAAGAAAACATGCTGAAAACGGGGGGTGTCATTCTGGCTGTATTTAACTGACCGTCATGGTGTGGGCAAACAACCCTTTCCTCTATTCAGAATATGATTGCTGAACGCACATTACTTGCCTTTGGTTATTGAGAGCTTACTAAATTAGTCAACCCTTAAAAACACAACAACCATCTGATTTATAACAATAAATTAAACAAAAATCATAGAAAAAAACAAGCAGTATTTGGTAAAATAACGGCTATTTATTGGTCGTTTTGCTGATAAAACATACTAACAAAATCAACCCAAATACAGAGCAACTAATGCTCTTTCATTCAGAGTTATTTGTTGAATAGGGTATAAGATCCGCCTCACTCCCTCCGTCATTCCTGCATGTTCTAAGCAGGAATCCAAGTGTTTAAAACTAGATTTCCGATAACAGACTTCGGGAATGACGTGTGGTAACAGAGGTTCCAGTTACTTTAGTTCTTAGTTCTTAGTTCTTAGTCCTTAGTCCTGAGTCTCTAGTCTCTAGTCTCTAGTCTCTAGTCTCTAGTCTTTAGTCTTTAGTCTTTAGTCTTTAGTCTTTAGTCCTGAGTCCTGAGTCCTGAGTCCTGAGTCCTTTAAACTATTTTTTATTAACTAACTTCTGTTGTTTGGATAGTTTGTTTAAGGTAGTCGCTAATTTTAGTAATGCATTTTTTAATGACGCATCAGTTTGATTATTAGCTTGTTCTAAGATAAGTGAGATATTTTCTTTTGATGGAATAATGTTAGACAATTTGTTTTCCCCTTCAACTACCGCAGGAATAATTTTTATTTGAAGAACCTCAAAATATCCCTGATTCGATGCCAACAGTTTTTCCAGCATTTGCTGATGATAAAAACGTAGCTGAGATGACCAGATCGCAGAATCTGTATAAACCAAGATTTTTTTCTCAGTAACAACACAATACAAAGCATGACAAGCAAGACGGTCAGGCAATGATGCTTTTATAGTATTCAGCAGATTTTGTTGAATTTTTTGTTGCTGTTTGTAATAACTAAAAACTTTTCCTTCATAAGCCAAAGCCGATTTAAAAAAATTATTTTTTGCCATCAGTAAACCCGAATAATATTCAAAAAATATATTCCATGCCTGTTCATAAGCCACAGTTTACAAGTTGCTTTCACTTTGTTTCGCAAGACTGTTGACAGCATGGATGTATTTACGCCGTGTCTTGTAAGGCAAAGTGGAAGCAAGTTGTGGTAAATTCATAGCGATGAATTATTATCCTTAATATTATAAGCTCTGTTAATTATAAGACCTGACTGCACAATCTGGAGATATTACATTTTGGTATTGTAAGTCATCAATAACCGCAACACCTCGCAATAATTCATGGTTTGATATATTTTTTAGCAATAAATCAGCTTTTCGCACACACAGATTAATGTGATTAAAAGCTTTTTCTGTTATTGCCTCTTTCTCGATGTTTTCTTGTATCATTGCGAAAACTGCATTTTCAGTAAAAATAACAGTATCGCCTGAGTGAGTACTGTCTAAAAAAGAGCTTGGTACAGGAAAACTACTGATAATATGAAGCATGTTAATTCCTCTTGTTTAATAAGATAATATACATTAGATATAAACCATAAGCATCTAATAACTATTCAGTATATAGATTAGCTCATAATAATAAAATGGCTAGTTATTTTATAAAATTTATTATTTTTATGCTTTATTCAAGACTCAAGACTCAAGACTCAAGACTCAAGACTCAAGACTCAAGACTAAAGACTAAAGACTAAAGACTAAAGACTAAAGACTAAAGACTAAAGACTCAAGACTCAAGACTCAAGACTCAAGACTCAAGACTCAAGACTAAAGACTAAAGACTAAAGACTAAAGACTAAAGACTAAAGACTAAAGACTCAGGATTCAGGATTCAGGATTCAGGATTCAGAACTAAAGTAACTGGAACCTCTGTTACACGTCATTCCCGAAGTCTGTTATCGGGAATCTAGTTTTAAGTATCTGGATTCCTGCTTAGAACATGCAGGAATGACGGAGGGAGTGAAGCAGCTCTTATATCCTATTCAACAAATAACTCTGAATGAAAGAGGTTTAGTTGCTCTGTGTTTGGGGTTGATTTTGTTAGTATGGTTTATCAGAAAAACGACCAATAAATAGCCGTTATTTTACCAAATACTGCTTGTTTTCTCTATGGTTTTGTTTAATTTATTGTTATAAATCAGATGGTTGTTGTGTTTTTAAGGGATAATTCATTATACCTAGGTGCCTAAGCGCTATTTTGAGCTAGAATAGCCATCAAACTTCATAGTATTCAGGTCATTTAATGCAAATCGGTAAAACAGAACGGTTTTTAGAAAAAACAATGTACGCAAGCAGGTGGCTATTAGCCCCTGTCTATTTGGCGATGAGTTTAGCTTTGTTCGCCTTATCTATTAAGTTTTTCCAGGAACTTTATCATTTTTTACCTCAAATACTTGAGCTTAATGAATCAGAATTAGTTTTAAAAATACTGACCTTAATTGATCTGACATTAGTCGGTAGCCTAACCATTATTGTCATGTTTAGTGGTTACGAAAACTTTGTTTCACAGCTTGATATTGGAGACGATACTGAAAAACTAAGCTGGCTAGGGAGTCATGATTATGGTTCACTAAAAATGAAGGTCGCATCTTCTATTGTTGCTATTTCTTCCATCCATTTACTGAAGATTTTCATGAATGTAGAAGAAACTGAGAACGATAAATTAATGTGGTATGTTTTGATCCATTTAACCCTAGTTTTATCCGCTTTATTAATGGGCTATCTGGATAAAATCTCCAGACATTCAAAAGAATAATCATGTTAAATTTAATCTTATTTGGCACTGAAAACTGCCATTTATGTGAAGATGCCGAGAATATTTTAGCGAGTTATGAGCAAAATTTATTTAAAATTGAATCCATTGATATTGCCGTTGAAGAGCAGTGGCAAGAACAATATGCGGTACTCATTCCTGTCTTATATCATCCTGAAACTAAAAAACAACTCGGCTGGCCTTTTTCGCTAGCTCAGGTTCAAGCATTTATTAAAGAGTTATCTAATGACTGAAAAATATCGAATAGAAAAAGATAGCATGGGTGAGTTGGAAGTACCTGTTAATGCTTTATATGCAGCACAAACGCAAAGAGCAATTAATAACTTCCCTATTAGCGGACTTACTTTACCCTCATCTTTTATTCGTACTGTGGCTTTAATTAAAAAAAATGCGGCTAAAGTCAATATGGAATTAGGGATATTGGACGAGATAAGAGCAAATGCCATTATTCAAGCTTCTCAACAAATAATAGATGGCAATCATTTAGATCAATTTCCTGTAGATGTTTTTCAAACGGGTTCCGGCACCAGTACTAATATGAATGTCAATGAAGTATTAGCACATTTAGCAAGTGACATTGCTAATGTTGCTGTTGCTGCAAATGATCATGTCAACATGGGACAAAGTAGTAATGATGTCATCCCCACAGCCATTCATATTAGTGCAGCAATGGAATGCCATAATACTTTACTACCCAGTTTAAAACATCTTGCTGAAGTGATAGAAAACAAAGCATCTTCTCTTGAAGCAGTCACAAAAACGGGACGCACGCATTTAATGGATGCTATGCCCTTAACAATGGCTCAAGAATTAGGTGCATGGGCTCTGCAAATTAGAAACGCAATTGAACGCATCAATGTCACCCTACCTAGAGTTTATAAATTAGCCCAAGGTGGAACTGCAGTTGGCACAGGTATTAATGCAGACCCCCAATTTGCAGAAAAATTTGCGGCAGTGTTAAGTAAAGAAACCGGACTGCCCTTTAAACCCAACGAATCTTTTTTTGAAAGTCTAAGCGCTCAAGATGCCATCGTTGAATTATCAGGTCAAACAAAAGTCATTGCCGTAAGCTTAATGAAGATTGCCAATGACTTACGCTGGATGAATAGTGGTCCACTGGCTGGTTTTGGTGAAATCGAGTTAGTCGCATTACAACCTGGTAGTAGTATTATGCCAGGTAAAGTAAACCCTGTTATCCCTGAGGCAACCGCAATGGTTGCTGCCCAAGTCATTGGAAATGATGCCACTATTACTGTAGCAGGGCAGGCGGGTACTTTTCAACTGAATGTCATGTTGCCTGTTATTGCTTATAATATATTGCAAAGTATTGAGTTAATCGGCAATATTTCACGCGCTTTGGCAGATAAAGCCCTTGCAACTTTTATAGTGAGAGAAGATAACTTGCAACAAGCTTTATCAAAGAATCCAATATTAGTGACCGCGTTAAACCCTATTATTGGTTATGAAAAAGCAGCGCAAGTGGCTAAGGCAGCTTATAAGCAAGGCCGGCCTATTATTGATGTTGCTTTGGAGATGACGGGATTAAGCCGTGAAGAATTAGAAAAATTGTTAAACCCTAAAGCATTAACAAAAGGGGGTATTAGTCACTAAAAGGCTGTCCTGTTAGTGAGAAAATGCAAACCATTAAAAAAGGGTGTTTTAAAATCTTAGTATAAAAATACTAGGGCATTTAAAGCCTGATTTTGTGTGCTAGGTGTTGCTGTTTGTTTAACTGCCAAATAAGTCAACTATTTTTCAACCTTTTGTCCAGAGTTTTCAAGCAAAGATTATTTGTTTTTCAATTGATGAAACTTTATAAACCGACCCACCCAATCAATAAGTGTTTTCAGTTGCATAAGTATAACCCTGCCTGCGTAATGTCACGCGCATCTCTTATAATAAGGTTTTGTTCTGGGTTATAGTCGGTATCAGTATTAAAAGTATATAGAAAAATATTAACAGATTTTTACTACAATACTCAATATCAGATTTTATTAACAGAGTTTATTAAAAAACATGCAAATATGCCTTATTTTATTTTTAATACAGCACTATTATGGCAATAGTGCCTTATACTAATAGTTAGCACTATTAATTTCCCTTAATAAATAACCATCCTACAAAGCTTGGTTAATATTAGAAAACTTTGCGGTGTTCTTGTCCGTGGCACTCCCACTTTTTAAGGGTATTTGAAACGGTTGGGTCGGTAGTAACAGGGCAGTATTGTTGTAACACAGCTGGCGTATTTTTATAGCCCTTGCTTTACAAAACGCTTTTGTTTTAGAGTAACGTTCTGGAAAACATTGAAACTAAGAGGCTTTAACAAAAAAGCCCTGTTACAGCAAGAGCATTTAATGCAGGTAAAGGTTTCTTCAGCGTAACAACAAAAATCATTGTTCTCCGTCGTGCTAACAAAAAAATTAAGAGCGACCAGCTAACGCAAGCGTTATCTGGGATGACAGTGGTGCAAAAAAATAAATACATTTTTGGGGCTTCATCGCGTTCAAACCGCTGGCCCCTTATTTTGGCGTTATACCGCTTAATTAAGCTCTGGCAATAGAATCAATTTGGGTCTAAAATAAGATTTTAATTTAACACTTAAATTGGAGCCTTTTAATGAGACAAGTCTTAGCTGAATGTTCAGCAAGTATTTCTGAACTAAAAAAGAACCCTACTTCACTACTAAATGAAGCAGATGGCTCGGCTATTGCAATATTAAATCATAATAAACCAACAGCATATTTAGTCCCTGCAGAAACATACGAGTGGCTAATGGATGTTCTGGATGATTACGAGCTGGAAAAGGTAATCGATAAGAGGCGTGGTGATTTATCAAGTGCTATCGAAATTGATATAAATGATTTATAAGTTAAAGTTCTTACCTGCGGCTAAGAAAGAGTGGGATAAATTAGCTGAACCACTTAAAAAACAGTTTAAAAACAAACTCTCAAAGAGACTTGAAAATCCACGTGTACAGTCTGCCAAGTTAAGAGGCTACGATTCCGTGTACAAGATTAAGCTACGTACGGCTGGCTATAGATTAGCCTACGAAGTAGTCGATAACGAAATCGTAGTTTATGTTTTAGCTGTCGGCAAGCGGGATAAAGATGCAATTTATAAGAAACTAGCATCTCGTATGGATTAAACACGGTATAACAATTAAATCAAGAAAATAAGGGGACGCTACCCTTTAAGAAAATAAGGGGACGCTACCCTTTAAAGAAAATAAGAAAATAAGGGGACGCTACCCTTTTATTACATGAAAATAAGGGGACGCTACCCTTTTATTACATTATTTCTAAAAATCCAACGGAAAATAAGGGGACGCTACCCTTTTATTACATTATTTCTAAAAATCCAACGGGCTTTTTACACCACCCTTATTAAGCTCTTTAACAATATGGGTATAAATCATCGTGGTTTGCAAATTTCTATGCCCAAGCAATTCAGAAATAGTGCGAATATCAATGCCATTTTGCAGTAAATGCGTCGCATAAGAATGCCTAAAAGTATGTGCGGATATTTTCTTGTCAATATAAGACAATCTAGCAGCCACTTTAATATTCCGACCAAAAGTGGCTGACAATACATGATGACGAATTTTTTTATCTCCTCTAGGGTCTTGAGTAATGTTATTCATCGGAAACAAATACTGCCATTTAAACTCAGTATTAGCATTAGGATATTTTTTATCAAGTGCAAAAGGTAAATGCACATAACCAAGCCCAGCAAGAATATCGTTTTTATGGGTTTTTCTAACATTTTCAATATGAATACCCAAGTCCTCTTTAATTTTTTGAGGCAATGGCAACACCCTGTCCTGCTGACTTTTGCTATCCCATACACAAACCTTATCAAAGCCAAAATCAATATCCTTAATTCTCAATCTAAGTAATTCATTCATCCTCAAACCACAACCATACATAAGTTTAAGCATTAATTGATAAACCCCTTTAGAATTAAAAATCACACTTTTAACCTCATCTATTGTTAACACCGATGGAATATGTATCTTTTCCTTAGCGCGTAAAGCTGATATGTTTTCATGTTTAATGCTAATCCCTAAAACCTTCTCATACAAAAATAACAAGGCATTAAAAGCCTGATTTTGAGTGCTAGGTGAAACACTACGATTAACCGCTAAATCAGTTAAAAACTCCTCAATTTCAAGTTTACCCATATCTTTAGGATGTTTTTTACCATGAAATAAAACATAACGCTTCATCCACCCAAGATAAGTCTTTTCAGTTTGATAACTATAATGCCTAAGTCTAATTTTATCCCTAGCAACTTCTAGTAATTTTTTTGCCATAGCATGTTATTTATAATAATATAAACAGCACTATAGTATTTTTAAGTAAATTACTGTAGATATTTATTTATAAAATAAATCTAAAATAGTTATTGCTTAGTTTTTATTAAGATTTGTGTACAATGTGAATGCTAATAAATAGTTGGGCAAGCAAATAAAGGAGGAGTGACATGAAGTTCAACACAGGTTTCTTTGACGGACTCTTTGGCAAGAAAACTACTCTACAGGTGCCGCAAGATGACGGCACTACAAGAGAGGTACCTTGCACGGAAGCTTGGCTTAAGAAAATGCAGGACGATGGCAAAATCAGCATGTCAGAGAATCCGTCCGATACCGTTATCTTTCACGTTATCGGCCCTGACGGCTCAGAAACTCGTCATCTCCAGGTGGGCACGGATATTCCTGCTGCACAGTATCAAAAGCTCAAGGACCCAAAGACAGGCGCCCTTTACGGCCTAACGGTCTACGAGAATGGCTCGCCGAAAACTATCGTCATTGGAAAGCAGATATGGGAGCAGGCCAAGACTCAGTTCGGAGAGATTGATCGGACTGGAGAAGAGTCCATGAAGCGAACAATGGAAATGTTCAAGAATCTATGAGCCTGCAAGCATGAGGAGGAATGTGTGGATATAAATTCTCTATCGCAACAATTCACCGGTCGCAAGTTCGGCGAGTTAGTGTTGCATCACTTCAAAAAGCAGGACTTCCCGACAATTGTGGCGGCCTTGCAGGGCACTATCGAAGAACTGCCTCAGAGTGCAAGACCGTCCGTAGAGTCCTGGATCGACGAAATTGCTCCATTTGGGGCAGACCCATCATTTTGGCAAAAGGACTGCGGCGAGGTATTTCTCGAAATCTGCGGTCGTGCTCGCCAGAAGCTTGATAGTCACTCGGTTCGAGCCACAGACGATCAATTGCTAAGCATGTTCAATATTATTGTCCTTAACTTTGCATATGGTGCTCACAAGCATCCGGGAACTAAAGCATTTATTCAGCAGTCGATCGGAATAGGCTTTCTACGTCGCCTTTTCTCATAGGTCGTAGCATCATGCCCAACAATGCGCTCCACCTGACCGCTATTCCGCTACGCTCCATAGTGGCAGGTGAGCTTAGTCGTTAGTACTCTAAATTTTCCTTAGTTACCATCCTACAAAGTATCGGCAAATAGAGAACCTTTACCGTGTTCTTGTTCGTGGCATATTCTGACCATTCAATGGTATTTGAAACGGTTGGGCAAGTAG
>QPIL01000006.1 GCA_003666325.1 Methylococcales symbiont of Iophon sp. n. MRB-2018 | reverse complement strand
AAATTGTCCGTCTGCAAAAGTATTTTTGTCTAAATAATAATGAATCGGATAACCCATATCCCAGCTCGTCCAAATGTAGGAATCGGCTGGTGTGTGTGCGTTTAATTGGCGTAATAGCGGCAAATATTCAAGCTGCAGAATTGCAGGTTTTGCCATGCTAAAAGTGTTGGGGGAGTAACTGCTATACAAGCCTAAAAACACCACAACGGCGACGGAAATATATCTGCTGGATTGGTGTTTTATGGTTTTGTATTGTGCTTCGTAGCTAAATAATAATTGCACAAAATAGCCGATTCCAATCGCCAAAATTGGTGCTGAGAATATCAAAAATCTACTGCCTGCGACAAAAGGCAAAAGCCCTAAAATAATCGGGATTATTATGAAAAGTGCGGTGATTTTTTGTTGCTTGATAAAATAAATTAAACCGATTATTGCCATTAAAAAAAGCGCAGAATTGTTGAGTGTTGCCTTGATAAATTTACTTAAATTCACTGCGGATAATTCTTCGGGTTTGAATTGTAATGGAAAAATATCGTAACTAATTCCAAATATTAATTGAATATAAGACAAAATTTGCGCGCTTAAAAAATATAAAATCGGCAAAGTTAAGAGTCCCAAAATCAAATATTTTGTCTTGTTATTTTTTACTTTATCAAAAAACAAAATGCCCACAGCAAAAGGCACAAAAGCAGACAGCAAAACGATGCTATTGGTAGTATCCCACCAAATAAAATACAAAAATGTATTGATAAACCCCAATATCAAAAATAAATATTGCCGATTTTTCGCCTGCGCAAAACACAAAAATAGATAGCTATTCAACAAAGTAAAAACCACGTTGAGGCTGTCGGTGTCAAAAACCCCGATTCGGCTGCGGGTAACATAGTGAATTGAGATAATGGAAAATAGCGCAGCGCTGAGTGCCGCTAGTCGATTTAAACTTAATTTTCTGGATAATA